>CAIUEQ010000300.1 GCA_903898215.1 uncultured Bacteroidota bacterium
ACATCTCTTCTTTCATCATAATAATGAGAAGTTGACAAACCGTAGATTCTTCCTGTTGGAGCCATGAATTGCCACATTCCGGCAGCACCTACAGGTGATGTAGCTTGAGGGTTAAGTGCAGATTCTATTACTGCAAGATATTTTAACTCAAGGGGCATTTTTTCTTTGTCGAGAGCTTCTTCAAAAATCGGGAAGTAATATTTTGACCAAGAAAGAATTTTTGAAGCTAGCTTACGTTTTCTGATGGTATATAAATCAATGTAAGGACGAACATATTCGTTGTAATCTAAAGGGATTTGAGATTCGAGGATCGATAAACGGTAGGCATAAACTGAATCGGCATATACCGGAATATCATTTTCTTCAAAGCCATAAATGTTTAAATCACCTTGCTGAACTTGAGGGTAAAGTTTATTTCTGATTTTTAATGTATTGCTGTCAACATGCGCCAAATAGGTTTCATCAGCCTCATACCTGCGAACTTGAGCATTCGCATCAAATACAAATAGGGTAATGAATAAGAATAAAAAGATATATAAAAAGTTTTTAGTCATTCTCGAATTATTAAGGGTAAATCACACCTTGTAGAACAAAAATATAAGATTTTGCGAGAAAAAGAAATTTTGTTGAGTTTTAGTTTTGCAATCAGTGACTTATATATGAGACATAATAATTCAAAATCAAATTCATCAGATAACTGAAAGTAGAATATAATTATCGTGCACTTGGAGAAACAGATTGATCCGCAAAATCTTGAGCTAAAAATTTATGATACCCTGTAATAGCTATCATTGCTGCATTGTCGGTACAGTATTCAAATTTTGGAATATATGTTTTCCAGTTTCTTAACTGTCCTTCTGTTTCTATGGCTTTGCGTAATCCTGTATTTGCTGATACCCCACCTGCGATGGCAATTTCCTTTATTCCGGTTTCTTCAGAAGCTTTTATCAATTTTTTCATTAGATGTTGAATGATCGAAAATTGAATTGAAGCACAGATGTCGTTTAAATTATTTTTTATAAAATGTTCATCGTCAATGATTTTATCTCTAACAAAATATAGGTAAGCCGTTTTTAACCCGCTAAAGCTAAAATCAAGATTAGGTACATTAGGCGTTGGAAATTGAAATGCTTTTGGGTTTCCATTCTTTGCATATTCGTCAATCAAAGGGCCACCCGGATATGGAAGGTCTAGAATCTTAGCGGCTTTATCAAATGCTTCACCTGCAGCGTCATCAGTTGTTTTTCCAATTACTTCAAAATCGAAATAATTATTCATCTTGGTAATAGAGGTATGTCCACCTGAAACTGTTAAACACATGAAAGGAAATTTTGGAAATGGCTCGTCTATAAAATGAGATAAAATATGAGCTTGCATATGATTAACCTCAATAATTGGAATATTTAAACCCAAGGCCAAAGACTTTGCGAAGGAAGTACCAACAATTAGAGAACCTATTAAACCCGGACTTGTGGTAAATGCAATTGCACTTATTTCTTTTTTATCGATTCCTGATTGTTTGATTGCTGCATCAACTACAGGTATAATGTTTTGCTGATGAGCACGTGAGGCAAGTTCAGGAACAACACCGCCCCATTTTTCATGAATTTTTTGTGATGCCACAAGATTGCATAGTATTTTTCCGTTTTGTAAAATTGCAGCGGCAGTATCATCACATGATGATTCGATGGCAAGAATATTTATAGTACTTTTACTCACTTCCTGCAAATATGGAGTATTAGCAGATAAAAATTATATTTGACCTCAATATACTTTTGAAACGTACAGTAAAAAAAACAGCATATACAATTTTTTTCCTGCTGATCTCTTCGGTCACGCTGGTGTATATTGTTTTAAATAGCAACTCTTTTCAAAATTGGCTTTCCCATAGAATTACAAACTATCTTGGTTCAAAGTTTAAAACTACAATTACTATCGGGCATATCAATTATATGCCATTCACTAAGTTTTCGATGGATAATGTTTATTGGGGAGATCAAAAAAATGATACTCTTTTTTATGTTCAGCATTTAACATTTAATCTTGGTGGATTTGATTTTGATTCTTTAAGATTGTCACTTAACGATGTAAGTGCTGAAGGCGCTTATTGCAAAATTGTAACTTACCCCGATCATACTTTTAATATCGGTGTACTTTTCAATATTTTGGATCCGAATGATACTGTTCCGGGGCCACAAAAATTTAAACTTTATTTTAATCACACAACTTTAACTGATTCGCATTTTAGTATTGTTGACTCCACAAAAGTTTTTGAGAAACAAGGTTTTGATGGTTTTAATCAGGATTATAAACATATCAATCTTGTTGCAAATGATTTTTGGATCATTGGTGATTCTTTGAATTTTGATTTAAAGAATCTCTCCTGTATTGAGCGTTGCGGTATCGAACTGAAAAAACTTTCAAGTAAAGTAACAATTGCCTATTCAGGAATAAAGGCAACCGAATTATTAGCAGAAACTAAATATAGCCATATCACTAATAAATTTGAGATGGTTTATAATGGTTGGGATGAGTTGGCTGATTATAATGATAAGGTAAATATGATTGCCAACCTCAGCGGTGTTAAATTGGATATGCGAGATATCGGATTTATTGCTCCATTTTTTAAAGATAACAAACAGGTTTTTATGATTGACGGTAAGATGACCGGGCCCGTAAAAAATATCAAAGGCAGGAATCTTGTTATAAATTTCGGAGAGAATAGTCGTTTTGAAGGAAATATAAATTTAAACGGATTACCTGATATAAACGAAACTTTTATTGATGTTAAGGCTGATAATGCTTTAACAAATGTTGCTGATCTGGAATATCTTGTTGGAAATATTTTATCTGATGAATATGCTCACTTAGGTAAAATGAAATTTAAAGGTCATTACACGGGCTTCTATAATGATTTTGTGGCATTCGGACAATTCAGTACAAATCTCGGGGAAATTAGTTCAGACATAAATATGAAACTGAATCAACCCGATTCGTTGCCAACTTATTCAGGTAAAATATCTTTAACTAATTTTGATATTGGAGCCATTTTAGGAATGGAAAAAATTATTGGCCGAACAACTTTGCAGGCGTCAATAAAAGGGAAAAGTTTTGACCTGAAGACACACGAAAGCAAATTTAATTCTGAAGTAAAATATCTGTTTGTAAATGGATATAACTACCAAAATGTTAACATAAACGGGTTAATCAATAAAAAAATATTTGAAGGTAAATTAACGCTTAATGATCCTAATGCTAAAATGGATTTTAACGGGACAATAGATTTACGTACAGATTCTAAAAAGTTTAAATTTAAAGCAAGTATCAACGATGCTGATTTACTCGCTTTGAAACTGCAAAACACAAACAATGTTTTCTCTACAAATATTGATATTGATTTTTCATATAAAAATATTGATAACAATCATGGGACAATTTTTTTGAATGATATTTTGTTTGTGACTGATAGTTTTAATCATCGCTTTAAACAGGTAAAAGCCGAAACCCGTTTTGATGGAATAAATAAATTGATTAAAATTCAGTCACCTATATTTGACTTGGAAATGAAAGGTGAGTTTACACTTGTTGACCTTCCTTCAAATGTTAGGAATATTATGAATTCAATGTTTCCAAATTATGTAAAATCTGCAAATAGGAAGTTGGGTTCAGAAGATTTTACTTATAAATTATCAATTCAAAATTCAGATTTTTTTAGTGATGTGTTTTATCCTAAACTTAGAGTTTATAATATGAATGTGGAAGGTAAATTGAACTCTGATAAAAACTTTCTTTCGATGAATGGTGTGATATCGAATTTGATATATGATGAATTAGCTATCAAGAATTTTGCTTTAAAATTAGGAGTTGAAAATGGTTTGAAAGGTCAGATTATTACAGGTGCTGATGAAGTTTTATATCACGATACTTCATTGATGAAAGATTTTGCAATGCTCACGAATATTCAAAAAAACCGAGCAACCAATTATATTAAAATCACAGATTCAACAAATAAGATCAATGCTGATATTTTTACAAATATTGATTTTCAAAATGAGGCCATTAAAATGGTATTCAATCCTTCTACAATTACTTATAGGAAAACAATATTTACAATATCAGATAGTAGTATCCTTTCAATAAATGACTCAAACTTGTTTTGCCATCACTTCAAGTTATCACAAGGTGGAGGAGATGTTTTGCTAAATGGATTTTATGATTTTAATGACATGCATAAACTCAATATTGATATGAATAATATCAATATCGGATTAGTAAATACCTTCTTGCCAAAATTGGATATCAAGTTTGGTGGAAAACTAAATGGTACAATAGTTCTTAAAGGAGTAAATCATCAAAATTATTTAAATACACTTGCCCAAATCGACAACCTAACTTTGGATAATGATACTTTTGGAAATTTTTCATTGTCTACAAATTATAGCGAGAAACAACAACGTTTTCTTGGGTATGCAAAATCCCTAAATAGTAAATTAAACAACTTTGAAGCCGGTGGATATATTTCAACTGCTGCAGATAAGGAGATGAATATTAATGTGGCTTTGGATGAATCTGATATTCATTTTTTACAACCATTTTTAAAAGATTTTGTATTGATAAATGAAGGGAATCTTTCTGCTAAATGTAAAATTACAGGAACTGTTTCGAAGCCTGAAATGGATGGAGAAATTCAACTTTCTAAAATAAATTTCCGTGTTGATTATCTTAAAACTACTTATAAATTAAACTCAACTTTAACTTTTGATAATGATATTATCAATATAAAACCTACAATCGTTATTGATGAATTTGGTAAAACAGGAGTTATTGATGGGAAGATTTCACATTCAATGTTCACAGATTTTAATTTTGATATTACAGCTTCAAAATTAGATCAATTTCATCTGCTAAATACCAAGGCAAAAGATAACTCGATGTTTTATGGAACGGCTTTCGGTACAGGAACGGTGCATGTTTCAGGAGTTGTAAATAGTATTCTTTTGGAGACCGATCTGACAACAAATAAAGGAACTGCTGTTTATATTCCCCTTGTCTCAGGATCAGAATCAGGAGAAG
>CAIUEQ010000301.1 GCA_903898215.1 uncultured Bacteroidota bacterium
AACCACTTTCGGCAATTTTATTTTCTATCGGTTTGATATCGTTGGTAGGTTCCATTTAAGATTGAACAAAGTTTATTGACTTTTGATTTTTTTTCTTGCAGATAAAAAAGTTGCCACAGATTTTCACAGAAAATTATAGAAATAAATCTGTGTAATCTGTGGCTAAAAATAGCGACTAAATATGGGAAAGAAAATATTATTAGAGCATGATCACGTTGAAGGAATAAACACCTACGAAGTGTATCGCAAACATAATGGTTATGCTTCGGTTGAAAAGGCTTTGAAAACAATGAAGCCGGATGAAGTTACAGAAGAAGTTAAAAAATCGGGATTACGTGGTCGTGGTGGTGCAGGATTTCCAACCGGAATGAAATGGAGTTTCTTGGCAAAACCTGAAGGCGTTCAACGTTATCTAGTTTGCAATGCTGATGAATCAGAACCCGGAACTTTTAAGGACCGTTATCTAATGGAGCGCAATCCGCATTTACTGATTGAAGGAATGATTGCTTCAAGTTATGCGTTGGGTGCTAATACATCTTATATTTATGTGCGTGGTGAATATTTTTATATCATCCGTATTTTAGAAAAAGCTATTGCTGAAGCTTATAAAGCTGGCTGGCTTGGTAAAAATATTTTAGGAACAGATTTCTCTCACGATATGTATGTGCAGTGCGGTGCCGGAGCATATATCTGTGGAGAAGAAACAGCATTACTTGAAAGTTTGGAAGGCAAACGTGGAAATCCTCGTATTAAGCCTCCATTTCCAGCTGTTAAAGGAGTTTGGGGTTGTCCAACAGTTGTAAACAACGTTGAAACACTTGCTTCGGTTTGCTTTATTGTAAATTCCGGAGGAGATGAATATGCTAAAATTGGAATTGGAAAATCAACAGGAACGAAACTAATTTCGGCTTCAGGCCATATTAAAAAACCTGGAGTATATGAAATTGAAATGGGTGTTCCGGTTGAAGAATTTATATTCTCTGAAGAATATTGCGGAGGAGTTTTAAACGATAAAAAATTGAAAGCTGTTGTTGCCGGAGGTTCTTCGGTACCGGTTCTTCCTGCTGAATTAATATTAAAAACAGCAAATGGCGAACCTCGCTTAATGAGCTACGAAAGTTTATCGGATGGTGGTTTTGCTACTGGAACAATGCTTGGTTCAGGAGGATTTATTGTAATGGATGAAACTACCAGCATTGTAAAAAATCTTTTCACTTTTGCACGATTCTATCACCACGAAAGCTGCGGACAATGTAGTCCTTGTCGTGAAGGAACAGCTTGGATGGAAAAAGTTCTTCATAAAATTATTGATGGCCACGGAAAAATTGAAGACATTGATTTGCTTTGGGATATTCAAAAAAATATTGAGGGAAATACTATTTGTCCGCTTGGAGATGCAGCAGCATGGCCAGTGGCAAGTGCTATCCGACATTTCAGAAACGAATTTGAAGAATATATAAAAAATCCTTCAACCGTTAAGGATGTGAAGTACTATTATCATTGTAATAATTTAAGCCCGGCTGAGGCATACAGCAGTATATAAAATTTTAGAAATGGCAAAAGTAACCATAGACGGAATTGAAATTGAAGTACCAGATGGTACAACCATTTTGCAGGCTGCACGAATGATTGGCCCTGAAGTGGCTCCACCTGCCATGTGTTTTTATTCAAGTTTAAAAACAAGTGGAGGGTATTGCCGCACATGTATTGTTAAAGTTAGCAAAGGTTCAGAAAAGGATCCACGCCCGATGCCAAAACTTGTTCCTGCTTGTCGCACAAATGTGATGGATGGAATGGAGGTAATGAATTTTACTTCACCTGAAGTTGTTGAAGCACGTAAAGGTGTTACCGAATTTTTATTATTGAATCATCCGCTTGATTGCCCAATTTGTGATCAGGCAGGTGAATGTCATTTGCAAGATCTTTCTTTCGAAAATGGGTCATCAAAAACCCGTACCGATTTTGAACGCAGAACTTTTAATAAATTAAACATCGGTCTTCATATTCAACTTCATATGTCTCGTTGCATACTTTGCTACCGTTGTGTAAAAGTTGCCGAACAAATTACTGATGGTCGTGTGCATGGTGTGATGAATAGGGGAGATCATTCTGAAATATCAACTTATATCGATCAAGCAATTGATAATGATTTCTCTGGAAACATGATTGACGTTTGTCCGGTTGGAGCCTTAACAGATAAAACATTCCGATTTAAAAGTCGTGTATGGTTTACCAAACCTGTTGATGCCCATTGTAAATGTGATAAGTGTTCAGGGAAAGTTGTGTTGTGGTATCAGAAAGATGAAGTTTTACGTGTTACAGGAAGAAAAGATCAGTGGGGAGAATTGGAAGAATTTATATGTAATACCTGCCGATTCGAAAAGAAGAAAACGAGTGACTGGATTATTGAAGGACCTCGTCATATAAATCACCATTCTGTAATCTCTGCAAACCATTATGAGAAATGGTGAAGCCTCACGAATTTAAATTGAACGACATTAAACCGATAATTGAATCATGATGGATTGGAGTATAATTATTGAAAAAAGCATTCTTGTTGTAGTATTGTTTGGTGTGAGTTTGGCAATTGCCGCTTATAGCACATACGCAGAAAGAAAGATAGCAGCATTTCTTCAGGATCGTATAGGACCCGATCGTGCAGGACCATGGGGATTACTTCAGCCACTTGCCGATGGAGGTAAGATGTTCTTCAAAGAAGAAATCATTCCTAATGCATCTGATAAATTTTTATTTATTCTCGGGCCGTGTATTTTTATGACAACTGCTTTAATGACTAGTGCATTAATCCCATGGGGAAAGTCAATGAATATTGGAGGGCGCGAAATCAGTTTACAAGTTGCAAATCTTAATATAGGTATCCTTTATATTTTTGCGATTGTTTCAGTTGGAATTTATGGAATTATGATTGGTGGTTGGGCATCAAATAATAAATTCGCTTTGCTCGGGGCTATTCGTGCTTCATCACAAATGATTAGCTATGAACTTGCAATGGGAATGGCAATTATCGCAATTCTTCTTACTTCAAATTCATTAAACATTCGCGATATTGTTGATCAACAAGAAGGTTTTAAATGGAATGTCTTTTATCAGCCACTTGGATTTTTAATTTTCATTATTTGTGCATTTGCCGAATGTAATCGTACTCCTTTTGATTTACCAGAAACAGAAACAGAACTGGTTGGTGGATACCATACCGAATACAGTTCGATGAAATTAGGATTGTACCTTTTTGCCGAATACACCAACATGTTTATTTCTTCAGCAGTGATTTCATGTTTATATTTTGGAGGATATCATTTCCCAGGAATAGATAGTTTACATCTTTCACAAAATGTTGCTGCACTTGTAAGTGTTGCTGTATTATTTTCTAAAACGTTTTTCTTCATCTTGTTTTTCATGTGGGTTCGTTGGACATTGCCACGTTTTCGTTATGATCAATTGATGAGATTAGGCTGGCAAGTATTGTTGCCATTAGCTATAGTAAATGTATTGATAACCGGTGCCTGGCTAACCTATTTTAAATAAAATTATGCAATCGCTAACCAATAGATCAGTAGTTGTTCGTAAAAGAGAAATGTCTTTTATGGAAAAGCTTTATCTGCCTGCTATTTTAGGTGGAATGGCTTTAACTATCAAACATCTTTTTAAGAAAAAAGTGACCAATAAATACCCTGAAGTGAAACGCATTTTTGCGCCAATTTACAGAGGTGTACATGTATTAAAACGTGATGAGCAAGGAAGAGAAAATTGCACGGCTTGTGGGTTATGTGCTGTTTCTTGCCCGGCAGAAGCCATTACAATGGTTGCCGCTGAACGTAAACAAGGTGAAGAAAACTTGTATCGCGAAGAAAAATATGCAGCTACTTATGAGATCAATATGCTGCGTTGCATCTTTTGCGGATTATGCGAAGAAGCTTGTCCGAAAGATGCAATTTATTTAACAGATAGATTAATAGAATCGAAATACGATCGTAAGAAATTTATTTATGGAAAGGAACTTCTTGTTGAAAAAATTGATGAAAGAATAGACATTTCCAAACGCAAAAAAAATTACACAATGGCATAACATTTTTAACAAAGAAAGAAAAAAAACGATGAGCCAATATTTATTTTTTACATTATCAATTCTTACAATCGTCAGTGCATTATATGTGGTGTTTTCAAGAAACCCTATGCATAGCGTTTTGTCGCTGATATTTTGTTTTTTTACCATTGCCGGGCATTATGTTTTATTGAATGCTCAGTTTCTTGCAATCGTTCATATTATAGTTTATGCCGGTGCAATTATGGTATTGTTTTTATTTACTGTGATGCTTCTAAACCTCAACAAAGAAACAGAACCACATAAAACAAATTGGATAAAAATTGCAGCTGTTATTGCAGCAGGAATGTTGTTCTTGGTTTTAATAGCATCTCTTAAATCAACCGAATTAGGTCCTTTCCATTTACCTTACAGAAGCACAATCGGATTTGTTCAAAATATTGGAATAAAATTATTTACCGACTATTTATTGCCGTTCGAAGTGTCATCAATTTTATTTATGTCGGCAATGATTGGAGCAGTAATGTTAGCTAAAAAAGAAAAATAGAAAATGAAAGAAGTTGCAACAAATTATGTTCCTCAAAACTGGTATTTATTGCTAAGTACATTTTTGTTTTGCGTAGGAATAATGGGAGTATTATTTCGGAGAAACGCAATCATTATTATGATGTGTATTGAACTCATGTTAAATTCTGTAAATCTTTTATTGGTTGCTTTTTCGGCATACAGTGGCAATAGTGACGGACAGGTTTTTGTGTTCTTTATTATGGTGGTAGCAGCTGCCGAAGTAGCTGTAGGGCTTGCATTACTTGTGAGTATATATCGCAATGTTGCAAGTACAGATATTAATGTTTTAAATAAATTAAAGTGGTAAACGTGACTGATCAAATTTTGAGAGATTCATTATTGATAACACCGGGAATGTTGATCCCGTTGTTTCCGCTAATCGGTTTTCTAATCAACGGACTATTTGGAAAATACTTATCAAAAAGTATTACAGGATGGATTGCGAGTATTTCTGTGCTCCTATCTTTCATTTGTACATTTTACATTTTTATCAATCTTCCTTCAACAGGGGCATTGCATATTGATCTGTTTAATTGGATATCATATTCAACTTTGAATATCAGTTTTGGGTTTTTGATTGACCCACTAACTTTAGTGATGTTGCTGGTAATTACTGGTGTAGGCTTTTTGATTCATTTATACTCAATCGGCTACATGCACGGTGACGAAGGATTTACAAGGTTTTTTACTCACCTCAATCTTTTCATATTCTTTATGATGTTATTGGTAATGGGAAGTAATTACCTTGTGATGTTCATAGGATGGGAAGGTGTAGGTTTATGCTCCTATTTATTGATCGGATTTTGGTTTAAAAATGATGCTTATAATGATGCTGCTAAAAAAGCATTTATTATGAACAGAATTGGTGACCTTGGTTTTTTACTCGGAATGTTTTTTATGCTGTTTAATTTTGGAAGTTTAGATTATGCTGTTGTTGCACAAAAAGCTTTATTATTACCTGTAGGAAGTTCAATTCTTGTTTCAATTACTTTATTATTATTTGTTGGAGCAACTGGTAAATCGGCACAAATTCCTTTATACACTTGGTTGCCTGATGCAATGGCTGGTCCAACTCCTGTATCGGCATTGATACATGCTGCAACAATGGTAACAGCCGGTATTTATATGATCGTTCGCTCAAATGTGATTTATGCATTAGCACCATTTACTTTAGAAATTGTTGCGATTGTTGGTGTAGCAACATGTTTGTTTGCTGCCATCATCGGCTTGATGCAAAATGATATCAAGAAAGTATTGGCTTATTCAACGGTTTCACAACTGGGATTGATGTTCGCTGCTTTAGGGCTTGGAGCATTCTCAAGTGGAATGTTTCATTTGGTTACTCATGCATTTTTCAAGGCTTTATTATTCCTCGGTTCAGGAAGTGTAATTCATGCTTTGCATGGAGAACAAGATATCCGGAATATGGGAGGGTTGAGAAAATATATCAAAGTTACTTATATCACTTTCTTTATCGGAGCTATTGCCATTTCAGGTATTCCGCCATTCGCAGGTTTCTTTTCAAAAGATGAGATTCTTGCAAAAGCATTCGAACACAGCAAAGTTATCTGGGCAATACTTTCTATCAGCTCAATGATGACAGCATTTTATATGTTCCGTTTGGTTTACTTAACTTTCTTTAATGATTTCAGAGGAACCGAAGAAACTAAAAAACATATTCATGAATCATCTTCATTGATGACCATCCCATTAATAGTGCTTGCAGGGCTTTCTATCATCGGTGGATTTATTGGACTGCCATCAGTTTTTGGCTTTACACATCAGTTTCAAATGTATTTATCATCAGTTACTGATGCTTCAAAAGAGTTGATGAAAGAAAATATTGAACTCAATCATTCAATGGAATATATATTGATTGCCACAGCTGTTATTGCAGCAATTGCAAGCATATTATATGCACGTTTCAAATACTTTACTAAAAAAGAACAACCTTCAGAAGATTTAGCTTTGGTAGGTTTTGAAAAAGCTGTTTACAATAAGTTTTATGTAGACGAAATGTACGATACTGTAATTGTTAAACCTCTTAAGGTATTATCAGATTTGTTTCTTGTATTGGTTGATAAATTAATCATTGACCTTTTAGTAAATGCAGTGGCATGGGTTGTCGGGTTATCCGGACGTATGCTTCGATTGGTTCAAACTGGTAACACAGGTTTCTATGTGTTTGCAATGGTGTTTGGTATTATTGTATTATTTGTAATAAGGTTACTAATTTAAATGATGACTTTACTGATATTATTTTTTCCGCTTGTAGCTTCTCTTCTGGTTTTAATTTCCGGAAACAAGCTCGCTTCTAAAGTTGCATTGTTTTTCTCTGTCATCGAATTGGCAATTACTTTCTATTGCTACTTAATTTATAAACAAAGCGGTGCCGAGAGTTTTTATTATTTTAAAGAATGGATTGCTGATCCAAAAATCAGTTTTCATTTAGGGATGGATGGGTTGAGTTTGCTTATGGTAATTCTTACAAACTTTCTTACACCAATAATTATCCTTTCAGCTTTCAACAGAAACATAGAAAATGCAAAAGGCTATTTCTCTTTAATTACCTTTATGCAATTTGCGTTGGTAGGTGTATTTGTAGCTTACGATGGTTTATTGTATTATATTTTTTGGGAACTAGCACTGATACCAATCTATTTCATCGCATTGCGTTGGGGGGGGGCGAATAGAGTAAATGTTACTTTAAAGTTTTTCATTTATACCCTTGCCGGAAGTTTGTTGATGCTTTTTGGTTTCATCATGTTATACCATTATAACCCGAGTCACTCGTTTGATATTCGTGAGTTATATGCAAATGCTTCTAAAGTTTGTTCATGCAATCAGAGTTGGTTGTTTTGGTTATTCTTTGCGGCTTTTGCCATCAAAATACCAATTGTTCCTTTTCATACTTGGCAGGCTGATACCTATAAAGAAGCTCCAACACAAGGAACCATGTTGCTTGCCGGTATCATGCTTAAAATGGGAACTTACAGTTTGATCCGTTGGTTGATACCAATTGTTCCAGCAGGTGTTGCTGAATGGGGACCGTATGCAATTGTGCTTTGTGTAATCGGAATTGTTTATGCATCGGTCATCGCTATCATGCAAAAAGATTTGAAAAAGTTATTTGCCTATTCATCTGTAGCTCACGTTGGTTTAATAGCAGCCGGAATTTTTGCATTAAATATGCAAGGATTGCAAGGTAGCGTTGTGCAAATGCTTGCACATGGTGTAAATGTGGTTGGATTGTTTTTCTGTGCAGATATTATTTTCAATCGCACACAAAGCCTGAATGTTGAAGGTTTAGGTGGAATAAGAAATGTTGCACCAAAATTTAATACCCTATTTATGATTGTGGTTTTAGGAAGTGTTGCACTTCCTCTTACAAATGGTTTTATCGGAGAATTTTTATTGTTGTTTGGTGTATATGAATATAATACTTGGCTTTCTGTTTTTGCAGGGTTAACTATTATTCTTGGAGCTGTTTACATGTTACGTATGTTTCAAAATGTGATGCTCGGAAATACCAATGAAACAACTTCAGTTTTTGAAGATTTAAAATGGAATGAAATGTTGGTGCTAGGTATCATTGCCATCGTAATTATTGTGATGGGAGTATATCCTAAACCGGTTTTCGAAATGGCTGAACCTGCTTTACAACAGATATTAAATAACGCATTAATAAAGTAAATTGTAGGAACGATTTAACTCGTCTTTACACAAAATAATTATAAATGAATACACTGATCTATACTTCTATTCTTGGATTACTCTGCATGGTAGTTGAAATTTTCGACTTCAGAAAAATTCTTGTACCAATGATCATTTTGGGCTTGGCAACAATTTTCTATATCAATATAGAAGACTGGAACCATGTTCAGTTTTTTTATAATAATATGCTCAGGGCTGATAATTATTCTGTTGCTTTTTCAGGTTTAGCAATTGTTATTTCAGCTTTTGTTTTTGTTCTTTCTTCCGATTTTTATAAAGACGATTCGAAACATATCAGTGATTATTTGGCCATTCTTGTATTCGTGCTTTGCGGTGCGTTAATTATGTTCTCATTTTGGAACATGGCAATGTTGTTTTTAGGAATAGAGATACTTTCAATATCCCTTTATATCATGGCTGGAAGTAAACGTTTTGATGTGAGATCTAACGAGGCAGGATTCAAATATTTCTTGATGGGTTCATTCGCTTCAGGTTTTTTATTATTTGGAATTGCCTTGATTTATGGAGCAACCCGAAGTTTTCATTTGGCAAATATTGCAGCATATGTTGCAGCAGGAAATATCAGTCCCATTTTTTATGTTGGAATGACAATGATGCTTGTTGCCATGTTGTTTAAAGTTGCTGCAGTGCCATTTCATTTTTGGAGTCCTGATGTGTATGAAGGCGCACCGGCTTTGGTAACAACACTGATGTCGACCTTAGTTAAAATTGCGGCATTTGGAGCTTTTTATCGCTTGTTTTATGTTTGTTTCCTTGATACTTTAGGTTCGATAAATTTAATTCTAGCCATTGTAACAGCTGCAACAATTATTCTTGGAAATTTAACAGCTCTAAGTCAAATTAATTTCAAACGACTTCTTGCATACTCTGGAATATCTCATGCCGGATATTTATTACTTGCTTTAATTAGCATGAAAGGTGGAACCGCAAATGCAATTTTTTATTATTCTTCAGGATATGCTATTGCAACAATTGGAGCATTTGCTGTTGCCATTTTAGTTTTCAAGGCAATGAAAAATGAGAATATTGATGCATTTAATGGTTTGGGTAAAAAGAATCCATTGCTTGCAGCTGCTTTAACAATGAGCATGCTTTCGTTGGCTGGTATTCCTCCATTTGCAGGGTTTTTAGGAAAATATTATATTTTTTCAGAAGCAATCAAAAATGGTCAAATTGCTTTAACATTTATTGCTGTGCTAAATTCAATTATTGGGGTGTATTATTATTTTAAAGTAATACTTGCAATGTACACCAAACCAGCAGATGAGACAGAAGTTAGCGGAAATGTTTCCTATTATGTAATCATTTCAGTTTGTTTACTATTAAGCGTATTACTCGGAATATTTCCCGGAGTATTAATGCATTTGTTCTAATGTTAACTTTTGGAGTGTAATAATTTATTTACACTTTATCTATATTAACAATTCGTTAAATTACGTTTGATTTCATACTTTAATGATAATTTTTATCATCATAATTATAAATTAATCAATTTTATTTCTTTTTTTTGCGCATCAATAAAAAAACTTAAAAAAAATGGACAACGTTCAAACACAAAAACAAGAAAGCAAATTTAAAAGCATGTTTGCTTCATTCGCTATCCCTGTATTGATAGCAGTAGGTATTTGCATTTACATATTTGTTTTGGGAAACAATTCAAATTTTGAAGGTGGTGATTCTAAAAATCATCCAGTTCCTGATGGCGTAGGTCACGTTCTTGGCTTGATATACAAAGGAGGAATGATTGTTCCAATATTACTTTCATTGGTGTTAATGAGCATTACTTTCTCAATCGAAAGATTTTTAACAATTGCTCAAGCATCAGGAAAAGTTTCAGCCGAAATTTTTGTTAGAAAAGTTCAGTCACAGTTAAGAAGCAATAATGTAGATGCAGCAATTAAAGAATGCGATATCCAAAAAGGTTCAGTTGCTAACGTTGTAAAGTCTTCATTAATTAAATATAAAGAACTTGAAGGTAAATCTGATATGGATGTTGATCATAAAGTGATTGCAATCCAAAAAGAAATTGAAGAATCAGTTTCATTGGAATTACCCATGTTGGAAAAAAATCTTGTAATCATTGCTACAATGGCATCGGTATCAACACTCGTAGCTTTGTTAGGAACAGTACTTGGTATGATCAAGGCGTTTTCGGCTCTTGCATCTGCAGGTTCTCCCGATTCTGTTGCATTGGCAAATGGTATTTCTGAAGCCCTTATTAATACTGCATTAGGTATCGGTAATTCGGCAATTGCAATTATCATGTACAATGTGTTTACAACAAAAATCGATAAGATCACTTATACAATTGATGAAGCAGGTTTTAGTATCGTTCAGCAATTTGCAGCAGCACATAAAAAATAATTGATTGAATAAAAATTTAGAATATCAATTTTCAAATTTTTAAATCTTCAATCTTAAATTATAGATTATGCCAAAAGTAAAAGTACCTCGTAAAAGCACATCAGTAGATATGACAGCGATGACAGACGTTGCGTTTTTGCTGTTAACCTTTTTTATGCTTGCTACGAAGTTTAAACCCGATGAGCCAGTTATTGTTGACACTCCATCATCTATATCCGAAACAAAACTTCCAGATGTAGATATGATGATGATTTCAATTGACAAAGAAAATAGAGTTTTTTTTGGAATTGACGGTCAGCAAAAACGTGATTCATTATTGGATATGATTTCGGCAAAATATAAAGTTGCCTTTACCGAAAGTGAGAAAAAAGAATTTTCATTAATCTCAGCATTTGGAGTTCCTGTTGCACAGTTAAAACAATTTTTAAGCCTTCCTTCAGCCGAACGTTCAAAAATAAAACAACCTGGCATTCCTTCCGATTCATTAAATAATGAATTAGGTGATTGGATATGGTTTTCGAGACTTGTAAATAAAAACATTCGTGTTGCCGTTAAAGGTGATCAGTCAACTAGTTTTCCTGTAGTAAAACAAGTGATGAATACTTTGCAGGATAAAAAAATGAATAAATTTAATTTCATCACAACGCTTGAGCGTGGTGCTGAATAATATTATTTAACATTAATAATATAAAAAAATGGCAGAAATAGAAGGCGGTGGCGGTGGTAAACATAAAGGCGGTAAAAAGAGAGGAAAAAAACTTTCAACCCGGGTAGATTTTACCCCTATGGTTGATTTGGGTTTTCTTCTGATTACTTTTTTTATGCTAACTACTAGCATGAATAAACCTCAGGTGATGGATATCAATATGCCGATAAAAGATAAAACCATCGAAAATCAGCCTGTTCCAGCTTCACAATCAATTACAGTAATTCTCACCAAAGATGATAAAGTGGTATATTATTTTATTAATCAGGAAGGGGAACCAGAACCACCAATTATCACAGATTTCGATTCAAGAAAAGGAATTAGAAATACGTTGATTACCGAGAACGCAAAACGAAATAAATATCTTGATTCTATTCCCGTTTATAAAAAGCAAATGACGGATGGTATCATTGATAAACCAACTTATAAAGCACATTTATCTGCAATTAAAAATTACGAAAAAGGATTAATCGTAGTTATTAAAGCAACAGACGAATCGAGATATAAAAACCTCATTGACATTTTAGACGAAATGTTGATTTGTAATATCGGACGCTATGCCATCGTTGATGTTAGTGATAAAGAAAAAGAAATGGTAAAAAACGCCCAACCAACTAATTAAATTATGGCTTTAGGAAAATTAAACATATTTGATAATAATTGGGTTGATCTTGTTTTTAAAGGTCGAAATCATGAATATGGTGCTTATGTGCTCCGTAAAAAAAGTGATGAGTATACTGTAAAGGGTATCATCTTCGCCATCATATTTTTCACCTTAACTATTTCTGCACCTGTAATTTTAAATTATATTGAAGGTCTGGTTCCAAAACAAATTAAAGATACAAAAGAGGTAGAAGTAACTTTGAAAGAACCACCTCCGGTTGATAAAGACCAACCACCACCACCACCACCACCTGAGCCACCACCACTTAAATCAACTATTAAATTCCCTCCTCCAGAAATTAAACCTGACGAACAAGTTAAGGATGAACCTTTGGCTGCACAGGATGATATGAAAGATAAAGAAGCAGGGAAAGAAACTGTACAAGGAGATCCAAACGGAGTTCCTGATTTAGGAGAAGGAGATGCCACAACAGGTGATGCTGTGCCCGATATTGTTACGTTTGCTGAACAGATGCCTGAATTTGAAGGTGGAGATGATGCACGTATTTCCTTTTTACAAAAAAATATTAATTACCCACCGTTAGCTCGTGAAAATAGTATCGAAGCAAGAGTACAGATTCAGTTTGTTGTTGGACTTGATGGAAAAATTTCGGAAGTAACACCTTTAACACATAAAGGATGGGGACTTGAAGAAGAAGCCGTTCGTGTTGTTAAAATGATGCCACCGTGGAAGCCTGGAAAACAAAATGGTAAAACTGTTCCTGTAAGATTTTCTATTCCTATAGTTTTTAAGCTTGCAAACTAATTAATTGAAGTGTCGTTGGACAGAGAAGAAATATACGAGCAACGAAACGAAAAATTAGCTAAATTCATGAAATACTTCGGTGTGGTCATGGCTGTTTTTTATGTGATGCTTGGACTTTTATTTCTTTATTTCCCCATTATTGAAGGCATCACAAAAACCATAAAATATTTTCTCAGTACAATGCTTATTGTTTACGGAGCTTTCAGGTTTTACAGAGCAATAAAATAATTTTTGTATGAAAAATAAATTGATGTTTTATGTTTTTGCGTTTTTGATTTTCATATCATGCGAAACAAAAAACAAAAATACCGATACACCAACAACCGGACATGTATGGATAGCCGCTGATGAGAGTTTAAGGCCACTTATCGAAGTTGAAGAAAGAGTTTTTGAATCCATTTATCCTGAAGCACATTTAGATTTTATTTATGCAAGTGAACAAGATGTGGTGAAACTAATGTTATCTGATTCAGTTAAATTATGCATTCTCACTCGTCACTTATCTGATAAAGAGAAATCTCATTTCGATGAAATAAAAATTACTCCACGATACTCTCCATTTGCAAAAGATGCGATTGCATTTATTCTGAATAACAAAACAACTGATACTACTTTTACTTTGTTACAACTTTCAAAGATTTTAGATGGTACCTATTCTTCTTGGCAAGAGATCAATCCAAAGGCTGAAGATAAGGATGTGCAAATAGTTTTTGATAATGCTGGTTCAGGCGCTGTAAGGTATTTAAAAGATTCGTTGCTTAACGGTAAAGAACTTGGAAAACAATGTTATGCAGTTGCTAATAACCCAGCAGTAATCGCACGTGTAGAAAACGACCCGCATAGTATTGGAATAATTGGAATGGCGTGGATAAGCGATGTTGATGATTCTATTTCACACGCTTTTTTAAAAAGAATAAAAGTGGCTAATTTGGTTCCGAAAGATTTGATGAATGCTCAATCAGAAACAATGAAACCTTATCAAGCATACGTTGCCTTGAAACAATATCCTTTTTGGCGTAATATTGAAATGGTAAATTGTAGTGGGAAAACTGGTTTGGGAACCGGATTTGCAGCATTTATTGCAAGCGATAACGGACAAAGAATAGTTTTGAAAGCTGGTATGGTTCCTGCAACTACACCGGTAAGGATAATAAATTTGAATTCGAAATAACATGAAAAAGATTTTTTTAATTTTTGCATTTTTAATCACAGGATTATTTTCAATAACTGCTCAAACTCTTGAAGAAGGATTAAGGGCATTGGATTTTGAGCGTTATGAATACGCAAGAAATGTATTTAATAAATTAACTATTCAGGAGCCTTCAAATGGTGATAATTTTTATTACCTCGGACAAGCATATTTTAATTTGCTACAAACAGATTCGGCATTGATGGCTTATAATAAAGGTATTGCTGCCGATACTAAAAACCCCAAAAACTTTATAGGTATTGGAGAATTAAACCTTAACGAGAATAAAGCTGCAGATGCTAAAATGCAATTTGAAAAAGCCCTTGCTCTTGATAAAGGAAAAGATGTAAGTAAGTCAAGAAGTATCACAACTTTACGAATGATTGCTGATGCGATGATCTCTACAGAAACAAAACTAACTGATGATGCGCTTAATTATATTTCACAAGCTTTAGAATTGGATAAGAAAAATTACAATTCGTTGATTACTGCAGGTGATGTTTATTTGGAAATGAACAATGGGGGAGAGTCGGCAAATAATTATGAACGTGCCATAAAAATCGATACAAACAATGCGAAGGCATATTCTAAAGTTTCAAATATTTGGTTAAGAGTTAGAAATGGTGAAGCAGCTTTGGATGCATTAAATAAGGCTTTGGCAAAAGATTCAAATTATGCTCCTGCACTTAAAAATATGGCTGAATTGTATTTTATGTCTAAAAAATACGAGAAGGCAAAATATTATTATTCAAAATATTTAATGAATTCTGAAGAAAGTACTGCAAACAAAATTCGCTTTGCACAAATACTTTTTAAGACCAAAGAATTTGAAGAAGCATTATTAAAAATTGAAGACATTCAACGTACTGATAAAAACAATGTTTACCTATACCGAATGGCCGGATATTCATATTATGAAGTTGCAGAGTCAAAAAAGGATACTTCAAAATATCGTATGGGAGTAGCATCAATGGAAGTGTTTTTTGTAAAAATTGAACCCGCAAAAATTCTTCCAAGCGATTACGAATATTATGGAAAACTATTATCAAAGATTCCCGGACGTGAAAATGATGCTTTCAATAATTTGAGTAAAACACTGAGTTTAGATTCTTCTAAAATTGAAATTTATTTAGAGTTGGCTAAGGTGAATAACAAACTTAAAAAGTATGATGATGCAGCCACAAATATTTTAACTTATATCAGTAAGAAATTAAATCCCGGAGTGATTAATTATGCATTACTTGGACAAGCATATACTTTCGGGAAACAATGGGGAAAGGCAGATACAGCATATTTGAAAGTTATTGAACTAAAACCTGATTATGCCCCGGCTTATTATTATAGAGCTGTTTCAAACAGTTATCTTGATCCCGATGCTAAAAGTACTATTGCAAAAGAATTGTATGAAAAATATGTTTCACTTGCTGAGCCTACTCCTGAAAAATATAAAAACAATTTGATTACTGCTTACGATTATCTTGCACGTATTGCAATTAAAAATGATGATAAGGTTAAAGCTAAAGAGTATTTAAATAAAATTCTTGCTCTTGATCCTGAGAATAAAACTGCAAAGGATTATTTGAAACTAATAAAATAAGTAAATACTGTCGAGTAATTATTTTTTTGAATATTGCTTTTAAGCCCCATTTATAGGGTGTTTGTTTCGGGTTAATAGTATATAATTGAGCCACAGATTACACAGATTATTTAATAAATTTGTGTAATCTGTGGCTCAATCTTTCTTATCAAGAACTCATCACTCAAATTTATAGTTATTGATAATTTTGGGTTGGGGTAGTTAAAAGAATTATTATAATTATTTTTTAAGCGATAGGATAACCTTATTTATTTCATTTTTTATTTCATCCATTTTTATTTTAATAAGGGCAATCAAATGATCAATATCGTCTAAATTGATTTTGTTTTTTGCATTTTTCTCGAGCTCAATAATTAGGTCGTAAGTTTCTGTTTGTCCAATCATTTGTAGAGGAGCTTTTATCTTATGAGCTACTACACTTAGCTTTTCCCAGTTTTTGTTTGCTGCAAATTTTTCAATATTAATTATTTCAGGAATGGTTGATTTGTTAAACATTTCTAACATTTCTTTGATAAAAATTTTATCACCGCCAGCAATACTTTCTAAATAACTTAAATCAATTTTTACCATGGCTATAATTATATTTATGTGCAAATTAAATCAAGTAACTAAAAATCTTATATGATTTTATACATTTGAACTATTATATGATAGGAATCTGCAATTTGTCAAATATTTCGTTAAGGCATGACCCCGAAAGTAAAAGTGAAATAGTATCACAATTATTGTTCGGTGAAACATTTTCCATTATTGAAGAAGTTGAAGGTTGGTCCAAAATTATTATTGATGATGACAAGTATACCGGATGGATTAGTTCCAAACAGTTTGAAATTCTTGAATCAGAAATTAAACAAAGAGAAACAGCAATTGTTTTTCCTTTTGTAACAGCAACTTCAATAAAAGGAAATATCATGATTCCTGCTGGAAGTACCTTGCCAAATTTAACAGGAAACCAATTTGAAATAAACGGTATAACCTATCATCTGCTTCAAGAAAATTTAAAATACGCTATTGATAGTTTATCCAAAATTGCTGTTCAGTATATCAATACACCGTATTTTTGGGGAGGCCGAAGTCCTTTTGGAATAGACTGTTCAGGCTTTGTGCAAACTGTTTATAAACAATGTGGTGTACAGTTAAAAAGAGATGCGTGGCAACAAGCTGAGCAAGGTAGTTTGGTTTCGTTTTTAGAGGAAGCTGTATGCGGAGATCTAGCTTTTTTTGATAATGATGAAGGCAAAATAATTCATGTTGGTATGATGCTCGATAATAATAAAATCATACATTCTTCGGGGAAAGTGAGAATCGATTCGATAGATAATTTTGGGATTATGAATATGGACGAAAAACAGTACTCTCATAAACTTCGAATTATTAAAAGAATGGTTTAGTAAAACTTTTTACCATTATTATAGTTTATAATTTAACAGTTCATTTATCTATTCATTCAATTAATTAAATCCATCATGACACTTAAAAAAGGCGACAATGCACCATCTTTTAAATTATTTAATACCGATAAAAAGGAAGTTTCATTAGCAGATTTCCAAGGAAAAAATCTAATCATCCATTTCTTTCCTGCTGCATTTACAGGTGTTTGCACTGCTCAATTATGTTCAGTTCGCGATGCTATCAGTTTATATCATAATGAAAAATGTGAGGTAGTAGCCATTTCTGTAGATAGTCCATTTGCTTTGGGTAAATTTAAAGAACTACAAAATTTGAGCTTTGATTTACTTTCTGATTTTAACAAAGAAGCTATTGCTGCATACGGTAATTCATACGACAGCTTTACTCCAATGAATTTAAAAGGAGTAGCAAAACGTGCTGCTTTTGTTGTTGATGCTCATGGTGTTATTCAATATGCCGAAGTGTTAGAGAGTGCAGGTGATATGCCAAACTTTGCTGCTATTAATGAAACAATTGCAGCTTTAGGGGTTGCAACTTCAAACTAATATTATCATCAAACTTCGAAGATTTGATTTTGTGAGTTTGCAAAAACTTAAAATCTGTATATCTTCGCACCTCAATAAAATGGTTTCGTAGCTCAACTGAATAGAGTGTCTGACTACGGATCAGAAGGTTGGGGGTTTGAATCCCTTCGAGACCACCAGTGAAATTAATGGTTTTAGTATTTTAAATACTAAAACCATTTTTTGTTTGCACACTATTTGCATATATAGGCTTTCATAAATATAAAAGAATGATACAAATATTACAACCAACCTTTCAGCGTCAGAAATCGAAGATTTTTATGGTAATAGGTTAAGGAGTCGAATGCGTGAAATGTTAAATCTCATTTCTTTCGAAAAAAATTCAACAGATAAGAGGAAATAATTATGTCAAGTTTTTTGCGCAAAGAACTTGACATAAAATAAAACTTATGCAGACTGTTTTTTGTAAACTAAATTTATTTCCCTGATCAGTGGTTCGTCCTAAAACAATTTTACATTATTTGAAGAAGCAGCTAAGTAGGCAGGTTGTTCGCTTTCGTAACTATACATAAGCGCAATACAAATTGAGTGGGTAATTATAAATTATTTAGGCACATAATATTTTTTCAACCAATCAGGATAATTCGGAGAAGTGTAAATGTTTTTTCCATTATTCAGTTCAGCCATCGTTTCAAAATTCATCGAATTATCTATCAGGTACGCATTAGCTACTTCATGCGCAGCACTTGAAAAAAGTTTCAACGACCTAAAATACCTTTGTTCAATTTTATCATCATCAACATTATGTCCACCTTGTTTCACTCTGAGTTTTACCCGTTCGATGTTCAAATGCCAGTTGTCGGTAAATACAAAATAAAGATACGTTTTAAAACCTCTTGTTCTTGCCAGTTTTAACAATTTAAGTTTTGAAGGGTGCGATAAAACAGTTTCATAACAAAACGATTGTTTGCTTTCAATTAATTTTTCAGCGAGGTATGAAGCAACAAATGAAGCAACGTACGAATTCAATTCACCTTTGCCTATATTCATTTTCAAAATACCTCCAGCAATAGTTAATTTTCCCAGAAAAGATTTATCAGATATTTTATTTAGGATTCCAGATTTCAGTACGTGGTTTTTAAAATCTTCATCCGAAACTTTCACTCTATAAGCGTTAAAGTTAAACTGAAATGATTTGGATATTTTTTGTTCAATCTCATCTGCATTCACATAAATTTCAGTATGAATATATGATTGACTTCGTAGAAAATTAAAAAGATGTGTTTTACCTGATCCATTTGGCCCTGCAAACATTCTGAAACGTGGTTGCATTTTTTTAAGATGCTTTATTATGCGGATGCACTATTTTTACACTTTTATCCGGATAAATAAGTTTTATTTCTCCGTTCTCCGAAATAGCAATAGGAAGTTTTTTCCGGGTTGCCTTTCTCTTAGCTGAACCTGCCGCACGTTTTAGCAGGTTTCTAAATTTTTCTTTTTCGGTCATTGGATATTATTTGAATCACAAATTTAGAAAAAAACAGCAATTCCTTACCTAAATATTTTAGACTTTTTCTTATTTCAAATTCACATTTATAAGTGCGTGTTCCAAAGCATATATAACAAGCCCTGCAAGATTAATTGATTCTGTTCTGTCAAGAAGATCCTGTCTATGTCTCTTTACGGTGCTGGCTGAAATATTAAGTTTTGTTGCAATTTCTTCACTCGAATATTGTTTACATAATAATATTAAAACATCTGTTTGAGCTTTTGTAATTTGATGGCTTTTGTTGTATTCAGGCAGTGTATTATCAAAGTCACGGTAAACAGAAGTTAAAACACTTTGAACTCTTGGACTATAATGGATATTTCACTCAAACAGCCCCCTCAAGATCGCTTAATACAGCCCCCTCATTTTACGATTCCATTTTTAGTTTGATCTAAATCTGTTTTTAGCATTCTTAGGCAAGTTAGTTTTTAAAATTTTCTAAGTCAAATTCTTCTACAATATTCAACCTTCTTTTTTTTCTTAACGATTCACCTTTCATTTCAATACGATGAGCATCGTGAACAATTCTATCTAAGATAGCATCAGCTATTGTTTGCTCTCCAATGATCTCATGCCACATACTTACCGGCACTTGTGAAGTAATAATGGTAGAAGATTTTCCATGCCGATCTTCTATAATTTCCATTAATGCCGAACGACTTTGTGCATCGAGTGGCTGGATACCAAAGTCATCAATCAAAAGAAGATGTTGCTTTTCGATTTTAGCCAACTCTCTTAAATACGAACCATCAGCTTTTGCTATTTTCATTCGTGCAAAAAGTTTAGTACTGTGTTGATACAACACACGGTAGCCAAGAGAGCAGGCTTGGTGACCAAGTGCAGAAGCAATGAAGCTTTTACCAATACCTGTACTTCCTGTAATAATAATGCTCTCGTTTCTTTTCATGAACTCACAGTCCGCTAAACGCAGTACCTGATTTTTATCCATACGGTTATCTTCAAAACTGATTTGTTCTACACTTGCTTTGTAGCGGAACTTTGCAGCCTGAAGAGTTCGTTCAAGTTTTCTGTTATAACGTTCATCCCATTCTGAGTCTACGAGGTGGGAGATCATTTGATCAGGAGTGAACTTTTCATTCTTTTCTGATTCAAGTGTAAGAAGGAAGGCTCTTGCCATTCCAAGAAGCTTCATTTGCTTCATTTTTGTTAAGATGTCGTTCATGTTTTTTGTTTTTTGATTAGGTGATTAATTATTGATAATAATTACTTCCACGGATGTTATCATGCTCTGGCATGGAAGCGGATTCAGGATCTTCGTCATATTTATCCAGATTCTTTTTTAAGATATCTTCGATCATCTTGTAATTGTAATAACCGATTTCATGAGCACGCTTACAGGCTTTGATAAGTCGGATATTTCCAACTCGTTTCCCAAAAGATAAAATACCCATACAGGATTTATATGCCTGTTCAGGATGTTGCTTTTTTGCAAGCACCTGAGAGATGTAATATTCAACAACTGGATCAATCACTTTTGCTTTCTCCAAGAAAAAGGTTGGACTCCATTCAGTAACATAGCGGTGTTGGGGTGGCATGTGCGAAGTATCTGTAGTGTAGTTGTGCGGACTGCGTATTCTTTTGTGTGTAGCTACAAGTTCATATTGTAGATATAAATCTACCACAGAACGAGAGTATTGCATCTTAAGCTTCTTGCCAATAAGTTCGTGCGGAACGCTATAATAATGCTGATCCTCGTTAAGATAAATATGTCCATTTTTCATAACTGTTACTTGCTTTATTTTTCGCATTTCATAACGTGATTCTGCTAAAGGATGCAGTGATGATAGTTCCATCATCCATTGATCAGTTCTTGAACATTCCCTTCCTGTAAGTGCAGCGTCATTGAGGACTGCAAGGTGTTGTTGTATTTGCGTATTAAGTTCTTTCAAAGACACAAACTGGTTCTCCGGGAGGTTTGTATAGATATTCTTGTAGGATAGTTTTACCATATTCTCAACATGGGCTTTATCTTGCGGTTTACGAGAACGAGCAGGAAGTATGGCTATTCCATAATGCTCTGCAAAGGCTTTGAAGTTCTCATTTACGATAGGTTCATAACTGCTTGCTTTAATCACTGCGGACTTTAAGTTGTCAGGTACAATAGCCAAGGGTACACCTTTAAAATAATGCAATGCATTTTCGCAAGCCGCAATAAACTCTTCGATTGTTTGATTCTGCATAGCTTCTACATATGCATATTGACTCCATCCGAGGATAGCTACAAATACTTGCGCCTCCTTTACTTCTCCCGTTTCTATATCTACATATGGCAATGTTGCTCCGGCAAAGTCAACATACATTTTATCACCAACCTTGTGCTCAATGTGCATGGTAGGGTTCACTTTTTTACGCCATAAATTGTAGTAATAGTAAAAGGATGTTTCGCCATAACATTTAGGGTGTAATAACTTGAACTCTTTATATTGAATTGCAACAGCCATCCCACGTCTTCTTAACTGCTTTTCCATAACAGGGAAAAAGTCGTATAACTGATTTAGTCGTTCATTAAACAGGATGTCTTTTGGTGGATGAAATAGTTTGTTCAACTCAAAATCAGTAAGCTTGAATAACTCATCTTTAGTTGTGTTTAGCGAATGGAAATGATCAATGTAAAGCTTTACGGTGTGACTGGACATGCCAAGTCGTTCTCCGATTTTTTTCTTGCCCATTGACTGGCAAAATAATTTGATGATCTGTCTTACTTTACTCATACTTATTGTTTTATTCGCCATCATTTCTTAAGTTTACTGATGCGTATAATTACAACATCAAAAACTAAAAAATGAGCTTGCTAAAACAGTATGATCAAACACAAAATGGTGGGGGCTATTTCATCCGATCAAGTGGGAGCTGTTTATCTGGAATTTCCAGAATAAAAGGATAAACATCCCAATGATAAGAGTAGCCAATAATATTTAATCCCATCCATAAAAATACCAATATTGTTTGAATAATGATAAACCTCCATGAGCCCATACCATTAGCTACTGAGTCTGCAATTCTACTTCCAAAACTTAATGTTTCGGTATGTTCTTGGTGCCAGTTTTTATTGTTTTTCATGTATTGTTTTTTTATGTTTTATGAGTTATAATCTAAATAAATTACTCGTATTCTAATTATTATTTTGTTTCAGTTTTTAAAATTGAAGGGTTAGGATATTCTGTTTATGTTATATTTTAATAGCCCATTA
>CAIUEQ010000302.1 GCA_903898215.1 uncultured Bacteroidota bacterium
GTGGCAACTTTTTTCTCGCAGAGGTTCGCAGATAAAAAAACGCAGAGGGGCACAAACAGTTCAACAACTAAACTTTCAAACACCAAACCTCAAACTTCGTTTTTCCCGTTTGCCATAAACAACATATTCGCTTATTTTCGTCCGATTAAAATTAGCAAAAATTCAAAAATGTATATTAAAGATTTAAGCAGTTGCGAAGGAAAAGAGGTAACCTTACAAGGTTGGGCAGCAAATAAACGTGATAGTAAAGGGTTGGTTTTTTTATACCTGCGTGATGGAACAGGGATGTGCCAGTGCGTTGTTGCTTTGGAAGTTGTAGGTGAAGAAAAATTTAACGAAGCCAAAAAAATTACTCTCGAAAGTTCATTTTCTATCACCGGAAAAGTGGTGAAAGATGAAAAGCAAATTGGAGGTTTTGAAATTCAGGCAACCGATATCAACGTGATTTCTTATGCTGACGAATTTCCGATTGCGAAAAAAGAACATGGTGTAGATTTTTTGATGGATCACCGTCACTTATGGTTACGCTCTCAACGTCAATGGGCTATTATGAAAATTCGTAATAGAATTATTTTTTCTATTCATCAGTTTTTTCAGGAAGACGGATTTGTGGAAATGGATGCTCCGATATTTACCGGAAATGCCTGCGAAGGAACTTCCAATTTATTTGAATCAGATTTTTATGGCGATCCTGCTTATCTTTCTCAAAGCGGGCAATTATATGGTGAGGCGATGGCAATGGCGATGGGAAAAATTTACACTTTCGGACCAACGTTTCGTGCAGAGAAATCCAAAACACGCAGACATCTTTCTGAATTTTGGATGATAGAACCAGAGATGGCTTTCTATGATATTTTTCAAAATATGGATCTCATCGAAAACTTTTTAAGACGCGTTGTTTCTGATGTTTTGAGAGATTGCAAAAGCGAATTAGAAATTATTGGCAGAGATACTTCAGTACTTGAACAGATCGTAAAACCGTTTCCGCGTTTAACTTATGATGAGGCTGTTCACATTATCAAAGGAGAGCAAGATGTTGATGGAAAAAATTCAATTACCTCTTTGGAAGATGAATTGAAAACAATCATTTCTCGTATCGAAGAAGTGAAAAAAGAAATTGAAGAGCGTGAAGAAAAGATCAAGACTCCAAATATGAAAAAAGGAGAAATTGGTTTTAATCAAGCAAAAATTGATAAACTAAAACAAGAACAAAACGAACTTGAAGAGCAATCAAGGAACATACCTCAATGGCTTAGCAGTGCTCGTAATTTTGAATACGGAAATGACTTTGGCGGAAGTGATGAAACAGTAATTACACGTTTGTTTGATGTACCGATTATGGTTTACAACTGGCCTCACGAAGTGAAAGCATTTTACTTGAAACGTGATCCAAACGATTCTCGATTTGCACGAGGTGTTGATGTTTTAGCTCCAGAAGGTTATGGCGAAATTGTTGGTGGTGGTGAGCGTGAAACAGATGAAAAATTATTACGCGAAAAAATTACCGAACATCAATTACCAATGGATGCATTTGAGTGGTATCTTGATCTTAGAAAATATGGCTCTGTTCCGCATGCAGGATTTGGCTTAGGCTTAGAGCGAGTGGTAACATGGGTTTGTAAATTACCCCATGTGCGTGAGAGTATTCCTTTTCCGAGAATGTACGGACGATTATTGCCTTAATATTTCTTCTTATACAATAACGTGAATGTAGTAAATCGGTATTTTCTTTTCTTTTTTTTATTAACGTTTTCATTTGTGGTTTATTCGCAAAATGAGAAGGATACGTCATTCATTTCACAATTTGAAAAGCCCAATAATATTCAATTAAACACTTGGGTTACTGATTTAGATTTTAGTATTAATCCAAGATTACAGGACAGAGATTTTACTGTAAAATTTACGCCAAACGTTACCGGTCAAACAGGATTTTCTTTCGGTTTAAAAAAGGTTACCCTTTTTATAGGATTTCAAATTCCGGGAACAGAATCGGATCCATGGAAATATGGTAAAACAAAATATCTTGATTTTTCATTTTCGTATTTTAATAAAAAATTTGGGGGTGAAATTTATTACCGAAATTATAACGGTTTATATCGCGATGCAAATGATACAACTCCTTTAACTATAAGAGATGATGCACGTTTAACAAATTATGGAGGCAGTTTTTTTTATGTGTTTAATTATAAAAAATTTTCCTACAGGTCGGCAATCGGGCAGTTGGAGTTACAAAAAAAATCAGCCGGATCAGTGGTTATTCTAGCCAATGTAAATTTCAGATCACTCGTTGCTGATTCGTCATTGATACCAAAAGAAATTGATTCACGACAAAATTTTAGCAATCTTCAAGGCTTAACCGACCTTCGTTTTTATACCTTTAATATTCGTCCGGGTTATGCCTATAATTTTGTTTTTAAAAAGGGGATGTATTTCATTTCACCTTCAATATTTGCAGGAGCAGGAATCGGAAATTTTGAATACCGTGGAATTTCAGGAAAAGTTGAAAGAGGAGTGAATTATGATATGGATTTACGTTCCATTATTTCTGCAGGGATGAATCATAAAAATTGGTTTATAAATATTTTCGTTATTTACGATACCAGCCTCAATATTTTTGATAACAACCTCGTATCATTGCAAACAACAAGCTATGGCCTTAATATTGGCTACCGATTAAAAAGTTATTTTAGAATAAAATGGCTCTGATGCACAAAAAATATTTTTTCCATATATTTTTATTGATGGCTTTAATTGGAGCGTTTGAAATTTCTTTTGCGCAACATAAAAATGTAATTAATCGTACGCTCGACTGGTCCTATAAAATTGTTCAAGGCGATTCGGCACATCCCCATAAAAAATATTTTTTCCCAATTCCAATTGTTGCCTATAAACCCGAAACACGCTGGATATTTGGATTGTCAATCACACAACTTTTTCGTGCAAAAAATGGTGATAGTTTAACTCGACCATCTGCACTAAGGTTAAATACTTCCTATTCTCAAAATAATCAATTTTCAATTAGATTAATGGGAGATATTTTTACCTATAAAAACCGATTGAATATTACCGGACAAATTCAATACACCAATTTTGTAGAAAATTATTGGGGTGTTGGAATCAATCAACCGGAGTCATCAAACGAAGTTTATTATTTTAAAATGGTCAAAGGAAATATTAAAGCCTCGTACCAAATAGTACCAAAATTTTATGCAGGAATGCAATATAATTTTGAAAACATGTTCGATCTAACGTTTAAAAATGCAGCGAGCAGTGCGATGAAAAATTCAGGTATTGCAGGAACTTCATCAGGCGGAAGTTTGTCATCTGGTGCAGGTTTTATTATTGAATATGATGACAGAGACAATGTTTTCTTTCCAACCAAAGGGCAAGATATTGAACTGTCGAATTGCTTGTATAATAATATTTTTGGAAGTCAGTATAATTTTTCAAACATCACACTTGATGCCCGAAAATATATTGGATTATGGAAACAAAATGTGTTGGCAATTCAAGGATTTGTAAATATTAATTCAGGAAATATTCCGTTTAGAATGCTCGGCACTTTGGGAAGTGATTCTTATATGCGGGGATATTATAACGGGCGTTTCAGAGACAATTGTGCGATGGCTTTTCAAACAGAGTTGCGTAAAACAATTTGGGGTCCGGTTTCTATTGTGGCATTTGGTGGGTTTGGAACAGTAAGTCCAACAGCCAGTGGATTAACTTCCAACATAAAACCTAACTATGGTGCAGGATTACGAATTATGGCTATACCTCGAGAAAAAATGAATATCCGTGCCGATTATGGAATGGGAATAGATGGCGTAAATGCTTTTTATTTAACCATGGGCGAAGCTTTTTAAGCAGGGTTATGTATTTTGTGATAAATTTTGAAATCCCGAAGGGATGGAATTATTATTGTTAAATGCTACCTGTTCATCAGAAACCCGAAGGGTTGACATTTTTTATTTCACCCTTTCAGGGTTTTGATTGTTTTCGAAAATTATATTCTACAATACTTTCACACCTTCGGTGTTATAGTTTGTCTCTATGTATTATAATGGTAAAAACCACATTTCACCCAAAAAGGTACAAAAAAAGCCCAACTTTTCAGTTGAGCTTTTAAGGGTATAAAAATATTCTGTTAAACCTTATTGGGCTAATTGAACATCAACAGCCATTGGTCCTTTTTTTCCTTCTCCAACTTCAAATGTTACTTTGTCGTTGTTTCTGATCTTGCCTTTAACGCCTGAACTATGAACGAAATAATCAGTTTTAGTTTCGTCATCAGTAATAAAGCCGTAGCCTTTTGAGTCGTTGTAAAATTTTACTGTTCCTTGCATATTGTGTTAGTTAAAAGGTTGAAAATAATTGTACTACGAAATAACAAACAAATTATTGAATACAAAGTTTTCACGTTTTTTTTTGCAAGAAGTTAAAATTTATGCATCACGTCTTTTGCGTGGAGGAAAATCTCCGTCACGTTTTTTACGTTCGCCACCTTCACTGCTTCCGCCATAGCTTCTTTTCTCACCACTTCCACCATAAGGTTTACGTTCACCGCTTCCACTGCTTCCATAAGGTTTACGTTCTCCGCCTTCTCTATTTCCACCGTAACTTCTTTTTTCTCCACTTCCGGTACTAGAGCGTTCGCTGCTTCCGCCATAACTTCTACGTTCGCTTCCGCCTGAGCTAGAGCGTTCGCTGCTTCCACCATAACTTCTACGTTCACTTCCGCCTGAGCTTCTGCGTTCGCTTCCGCCTGAACTTCTACGTTCGCTTCCACCACCGTAACTTCTTTTTTCTCCGCCACCATAACTTCTGCGTTCACTTCCACCACGACTTCCACCATATCCACCTCTTCCACCTTCACGTCTTCCTCCGCCACCTTCAGGTCTGTCGCCAGAAACTTCAATACGTACGGGTCTGTCTTTATATGTTGAACCATTTACAGCTGTTACCAGTTGATCAACAAATTCGTCTTCCACATTTAAAAATGAGAATACACCTTTTACTTCCACACCAATAATTGATTTAAAAGGAACACTGCTGGTACTGGCAACAAATTCTTTTAACGTAGTATTATCTAATCCGTCTTTTGAACCGATGCTGATAAATAAACGTTTTCCTCTTGCGCCTCTTCCACCATCTCCATCACGCGATCCACCACGTTCAGCAGCTACTGCGTTAAGATCCGGACCTGAAAGATATTCATTAGAAAATCTTCTTAACTCTAACGAAAGAACTTTTTTGATCAAGTCAACTTTGGTAAAGTTATCAAGTTCTTCTAACGATTTCATTACGTTCTCATCAAAAACACCATCTTCAATTTCAGTATTTTCGATAGTTTGAAGGAAGGCTAGTAATTTTTTATCACGAACTTCAGTTGCCGATGGAATTAAAATACGGTTGAATTTTATTCCTGTAAGTTTTTCAATTTCTTTTAAACGATAGGGCTCGCGCATGTTTAATAAAGTAAATGAAACTCCGGTTTTTCCTGCACGGGCAGTACGTCCGCTTCGGTGTGTATAATATTCGATATCATCAGGTAAATGATAATGAATTACGTGAGTTAGTCCTTCCACATCAATACCACGAGCAGCCACATCGGTTGCTAATAAAATTTTGATGGCATGGTGACGGAAACGTGTCATTACTTTTTCGCGTTGTTGCTGGCTTAAATCTCCATGCAAACAATCAGCATTGTAACCATCACGAATTAATTTATCAGAAATATCCTGAGTTTCATGTTTTGTAGTACAGAAAATAATTCCGTAAAAACTATCGCTCGTAAAATCAAGGACACGCTTTAATGCTGCAATTTTATCTTTTGCGTGCACCATTGCATACTCATGAATGATGTTTTCATTACCGGCATTCTTTTTACCTACAGTAATTTCAATTGGATCTTTTAAATAGCGTTCAGCAATTTGTCTTACTTGCTTACTCATTGTAGCACTAAACAGGCAAACACGTTTTTCGGCAGGAGTAACTGAAAGTATTTCTTCGATATCTTCACGAAAGCCCATGTTGAGCATTTCATCTGCTTCATCAAGCACTACGAAGTTTACACTCTGAATTTTAACAGCCTTGCGAGCCATTAAATCCATTAACCTTCCGGGAGTTGCCACAACTATTTGTGCTCCACGTTTTAACTGATCAATTTGTTGTGTGATGCTTGATCCACCATAAACCGAAACGATATTTACGTTTTGCAAGAACTTGCTATAGCTTGCCAAGTCGCGAGAAATCTGAACACAGAGTTCGCGGGTAGGGCAAATAATAAGAGCTTGTGTGGTTTTGTTGGTGAAATCAACTTTGTTTAAGATTGGTAAGCCAAAGGCTGCAGTTTTTCCTGTGCCGGTTTGTGCTAAACCTAAAATGTCTTTCTCAGTCTCTAAGAAAACAGGAATGGACTGTTCCTGAATTGGAGTGGGATTAGTGAAGCCCAACTCCGAGATAGCGCTTAGAACGGACGTGTTCAAGCCTAATTGTTCAAATGTTGTCAAATTACGATTTTTGTTAATTAATGAGCGGCAAATGTAAAGCATTTAGTTGAGAGTGCCGCATTATCAAATAAATAGCTTAAGAATATTGACAAAAGAGATTGAACTTTTTACTTTTTTTTTCTAGAGGTCATCACCAACTCAACACAATATTCTTTTATATTTGTTGTTCAATTTATAACTGTCAAAAAGCTATCCCGATAGCTATCGGGAGCTAAAAGCCAACAGCTAACAGCAAAAAAATGAACATACGCGATTTACTAAAAGAAAGAATTTTAATTATTGATGGTGCAATGGGCACCATGATACAAAGGCATAA
>CAIUEQ010000303.1 GCA_903898215.1 uncultured Bacteroidota bacterium
AAAGGCATTAACATATATTGATTTAGGAAGAAAGAGATTTCCTTCAGAAAAAGACCTGATCAGTATGGAATTGTTTATTTATCAAACTCAAGGTAAAACTGATGCTTTACTTAAAAAATATGACGAAGCTTTAGAATTAAATCCTGAAAACACTTTGTTCTTATATAATAGAGCAGCTACATACGACAATATAATCAGAAGCCTTTCTGATAAAGCCACTCATTTAAGAGATACCGCACAAAAAATAAATACAAATTCAAAAAATGAGAAGAACCCTGCAACTAAAACCAAGCTTACCAATGCTGCTAAGCAATTTGTTTTTATCGCTGATTCCTTACAGAATTATACTAAAGTGTTAACTGTAAAAGCTGAAGTTGATTACAATAAAGCTATCGAAGTAAATCCAGATTATTTAGATGCTTATTATAATTTAGGTGCATTAACAAATAATAAAACCACCGAAGTTGTTGCTAAAATGAATGCATTAAGACCAACACAACCTGATTATGATAAAAAATTTAACGGTCTGAAAAAAGTGCAGGATTCCATTTTACATGTTGCCTTAAATTATTTTAACAAAGCTTTAGAGCTTACAAGTGCATTGCCTGATAAAACAGATGATGATAAAAGCATCAAGGTTTCAACAATAAGCAGCGTATTAATGAGTATTCAATTAGTTTATGCGAATCTTGGTGATGAGAAGAAAACGGTTGAGTTTAAAAACAAGAGAATGGTTAATGAATTACCTGGAAAAAGTAAATCAAAAATGATTGCTTTATTAGGAGAGCCTAAAAATATTTCTAAAACAAAATCTGATAATGGGAGTGTAATTGAAACTTGGACTTATGATGGTTTAACAGTTACAATGGTTGATGGAGTAGTTTCGGATGTAGTACAAATTAGTAAGTAAATCTATTAACTAAGGAGCTGAGGCTCCTTATGTTTTAAATATCTTATTTAACATAATATTAATTATAGGGTTAATATTATTACCTTATTTTATGATTATTCAGATTAATATCTAATTTCACAAATTCAAATCATCCGTATTTAAATATCTATTAAGTTATGAAAGAAATATTCGGATTAGTTGTTTGTGGTGGAGAAAGTTCCCGAATGGGAATGGATAAAAGTTTGTTGGTCTATCACCAGAAATCTCAAAGTTATCATATGTATGAAATGCTTGATTTACTTTGTGATAAAGTTTTTGTGTCTTGCAATAAAAAACAAGCCTCAGCAATACCCGATGATTATGAAAAGATCATTGATTTAGAACTTTATCAAAACATTGGTCCTATGGCTGCCTTGCTAAGTGCTTTTACAAAATTCCCTGATAAGAACTTTATTGTGGTTGCTTGCGATTATCCATTTCTGCAGCAAGAAGATATTCGTAAATTGATAGATGCGATTGATGATAAACATTTGGCTGTATCCTACTTTAATCCAATAAGTGAAATGAAGGAACCTTTATTGGCTTACTATTCTAAAGAATGTTTTCCTTTACTGATTAAATATATTGAAAAGAAAGAATATTCTCTGAGGAATTTCTTAAAGGAAATCGATTCCAATAAAATTGAACCTATTTCTCAAGAAAGTATAACAAGTATAGATACACCTGAAGCTTATCACAAAGCTTTATTAAGGCTGCGGGAAATAAATGGCAATAAATTGATACATGCTATTTAAATTTTAATCAATGCAGGTTATTCTAATATGAAGTCCACCCACCATCAGCTGTTACTACTGTTCCATTTATAAAACTTGATTTATCTGAAGCTAAAAACAAGGCAATAGTTGCTATTTCAGATGGATCTGCAGTACGAGGATTGATGCCCATTCCAGCATTTAAAGCCTCAAATCCCAACATATCAGGATGCATATTTGCGCCAATATTTGTATTTACTGCACCTGGGGCAATTGCATTACAACGAATCCCTTTTTTTGCATAAGTAAATCCAATGTTTTTTGTTAAGCCAATCAATCCATGCTTTGAAACAGTATAAGCAGCTCCGCCTCTTGCTCCAAATAATCCGCCAACAGAAGCGATATTAACAATCACACCGTTTCCTTGCTTTAACATTTGGTGGAGAGCTTCTCGACAAGCGAACATTGGTCCGGTGAGGTTTACTGAAAGAATCTTATTCCACATTTCATTTTTCATTTCATTCACAGTCATGAAGTCGTCTAAGATACCTGCATTGTTAACTAGGATATCAACTCCACCATATAGGGCAATTGTATTATTGATTATTTTTTTTACATCAGTTTCATCCGAGATATTTCCTGTAATTCCGGTAACGATATTACCGGCAGCTTTTATTTCAGAAACGGTACTTTCTAAATTCGCAGAATTAATATCGCAAGCAACAACATTAGCTCCTTCTTCAGCAAATAAAATCGACATTGCTTTACCCATTCCAGAACCTGCACCGGTAATCACGGCAGTTTTATTTTTTAAGATATTCATATTTTAAAGATTAAAGGTTTGAAATTTTTGAAATCTAATTTTGTTTAGGCAAAGTTATTATTAGTATTTTCTACTCGTATTGACCTATAACATGATTAAAAATGATAATAAACAAATTCAAAAAATTTAATATAATTTAAAACCTATTTGTATTTTCGGAGCATGACAAAACCATCTGTTGCGTATTCGGAAATCGTTAAAATAGAAAAAGCTGGTAGTAATAAAACAGTTGATCTTATTGCAATAGAAGAACCTTTAGAAATACGCATTGGTTATGGGTTGTCTGGAATGCGACAACAGAAAAGTATTTCAGTTACTATGCGAACTCCGGGTAACGATTTCGAGTTAGCAATTGGTTTTCTATTTACCGAAGGGATTATAAAAAATATTCAAAGTGTTTCCCAAATAAAATATTGTACAGAAGCTAACACGATCGAAAATTTGGAAAATATTGTTCGTGTGGAGTTGAATGAAAATATTGAAATCGAATTCAAAAAACTGGAAAGAAATTTTTATACAACTTCAAGTTGTGGAGTTTGTGGAAAGGCTTCAATTGAAGCAATTCATACCGTATGTGAATTGAGAATTAATAATGAAGAATTAATAATTAGCAGAGAACTTATTTTTTCTCTTCCCGAAAAACTTCGTGCTCAGCAAAGTGTATTCGAACATACAGGTGGTATTCATGCCTCTGCCCTATTCGATTTGAATGGAAATTTATTGCTGCTTCGTGAAGATGTTGGAAGGCATAATGCTTTGGATAAATTAATAGGAGCTTCACTTGGCTCAATTACTTCCGATAGCCATCGGAGCAATCATCTCGAACTGTCTATCCCTTTAGAAAATCATATTTTACTATTAAGTGGAAGGGCAAGTTTTGAATTGATACAAAAAGCTGCAATGGCAGGAATTAGGATAGTATGTGCAATTGGTGCTCCATCAAGTCTTGCAGTAGAAATTGCTAAGGAATTTAACATCACCCTGATTGGTTTTTTAAGAGGAGAAAAATTTAATATTTATTCAAATCCTGAAAGGCTAAAATCGAGTATTTGAAAAACTTTAATCTTTATTTTTTGTATTACCTTCTGAGATTATCTATTTATTTTAAATTTACCTTTATTTGTGCAGATGCAATTTATTAGGCGAAAAAATTTCTTAAGTGTGTTGTGGCTTGTTATGGCTTTTCAGATTCTAAATTTTAGCCTAAACACACAAGATACTTTTTCCAAAAGTGTTGCTGAATCCTTGTGTTATGATGATTTATATGAAGGCGATGAGCCATTTATCAATAGTGATATTGATTTTTTTATTCACGATAATCTTGTTGCACTAAAAAAACTTAGCCATTCATCGAATATTAGTTTTTTATCAGAGTTTAACGAACAATACTCCTCCGGTTTTTATCCTGACATTTGTCCTCCGCCTCCTAAGGCATAATACTACCTCAAACGTTTTAATATATTCAAGGTATTCAATATGATTGAATACACTGTAGCATTTTGCTTTACCCAATTTATTTCATATCCATTATATTAACAGATGAAAAAAACTTTCATACATCTGGGTTTATATGCCGTTTTGATATTTCAGGCATGTACGTCAGATAATAATAAAAAAAAATCCGATGAAAAATTTTCGGTTATCTACCCTGTTGTTGCTGATACCATATATAATCAGGAATATATAGCAGATATACAGGCTATACAAAATGTTGAATTGAGATCAAGAGTGAAGGGTTTCTTAGATATGATTCACGTAGATGAAAGTCAATTGGTTAAAGAAGGTCAAATCTTATTTAGTATCGGAAATTTAGGATACAAGGAAGAAGTATTGAAAGCAAAAGCCCAGCTAAAAACAGCAATAGCTGAAGCTAAAATGGCTGAATTACAATTACAAAATGCTCAGATTTTATTAGAGAAAAAGATAATTTCAAAAACCGAATTTGAATTGGCTCAGGCAAAATTAGATGCAAATCGTGCAAAAGTTGACGAAGCAGCTTCAAATGAATCAAATGCGAATTTAAATTTATCATATACTATAATCAAGGCTCCGTTTACAGGTATAATCAATAGGATACCAAATAAAACAGGAAGCCTAATTACAGAAGGAACTTTACTTACCACAATATCTGATAACAAGCAGGTATTTGCGTATTTTAATGTATCAGAAAAAGAATATCTCGGGTTTGTTAAAGAGAAAGAAATAAATCATCAAAAGGAAGTGACATTAGTTTTAGCTGATAATCATCCATATCCTTATCTCGGTATCATTGAAACCATGGAAAGCGAAATTGACAATAGCACCGGAAACCATGCTTTCAGGGCAAGATTTCCCAACCCAGAACAACTTTTAAAACATGGAGCAAGCGGAAAAATTCAACTCTCTAAAAAACTTAAAAATGTTCTCATGATTCCGCAGAAATCAACATTTGAAATTCAGGAAAAAATATATGTATTCACAGTAGATAAAAACAATATTGTAAGAATGAGAAATATAGTACCAAAGTATCGTTTGCCACACATATATGTTGTTGAATCAGGTTTGTCAATTTCAGATAGATTAATTTATGAAGGGATACAGCAGGTTAAAGATGGTGATAAAATTATACCTGAGCAGGTTTTACCAAAAGAACTGATTGTTGGAGAATCAAGATAGTTTAGCATTTATCAAAATAAAATAAGAACACATGATTTCACGATTTATTCGCAGACCAGTATTATCCATTGTAATTTCTCTGATTATTGTACTATTAGGTACATTGTCGTTAACACAATTACCTATCACACAATTTCCAAATATTGCTCCACCTGAAGTAAATGTAACAACAAAATATATCGGAGCAAATGCAGAGGTATGTGTTAAAGCTGTTGTTACCACACTTGAAAGAGCAATTAACGGTGTGCCTGGAATGGCTTATATGACATCCGTTTCAGGAAATGACGGAACAAGTATCATACAAATAATTTTCAAGGCAGGTGTTGACCCCGACATTGCCGCTGTAAATGTTCAGAATAGAGTTTCATCAGTTTTTGATGAGTTGCCACAAGAAGTTATAAAATCAGGGGTAATTGTAGAAAAAATACAGAACAGCATGTTACTTTATTTAAATCTATTAAGTAACAACACTTCATTGGATGAAAAATTCCTATTCAATTACACTGATATTAATATCATGCCTGAGCTAAAACGAATTGATGGTATTGGATATGCAAAAATTATGGGGCAAAGAGAATACGCCATGCGTATATGGATGAACCCAAATAAAATGGCGAATTACAATTTGTCAACCGATGATGTAATCAGAAGTTTGAAAGAACAAAATATAGAATCGGCTCCGGGCAAAATTGGGGAAAGCTCTGGAAGAAAGCCTCAATCATTACAATATGTATTAAAATATACCGGAAAATATCAGAAAGAAGAACAATACGAAAATATTATAGTAAAGTATAATGCTAATGGCGAATTTATTCGTCTGAAAGATATTGCTGAAATCGAATTTGGTTCGCAGGATTATGATGTATTATCAAAAGAAAACGGAAAACCCTCGGCAGCTATTTTATTAAAACAAAGACCAGGCAGCAATGCTAGCGAGGTTATAAAAAATATCAAAAATAAAATGGCTGAATTGAAAGTAGCTTTTCCTGCCGGTATTGATTATACAATTAGTTATGATGTTTCACAATTTCTAGATGCTTCAATCAATGAAGTAATCATCACATTAATTGAGGCTTTTTTGCTGGTGGCTCTTGTTGTTTTTATTTTTCTTCAGGATTTTCGCTCTACACTTATTCCTGCCATTGCGGTTCCTGTTTCACTTATCGGCACATTTTTTTTTATGCAATTGTTTGGTTTTTCACTGAACATGATTACACTCTTTGCACTTGTACTTGCAATTGGAATTGTAGTTGACGATGCTATAGTTGTAGTGGAAGCAGTACACGCAAAAATGGAACATTCAAACATTGGTGTAAGAGAAGCAACTGAGCAAGCCATGTCTGAAATAAGCGGTGCAATTATCGCTATTACTTTGGTGATGTCGGCCGTATTTGTTCCTGTTACTTTCATGTCTGGACCAACTGGTATTTTTTATCGGCAATTTTCACTTACCATGGCAATCTCCATTATACTTTCTGGAATTATTGCACTAACTCTTACTCCCGCTCTTTGTGTATTATTACTTAAAAATAATTATGGGAAAAGTAAAAAGAAAAACAAACTAAATAGCTTTTTTAATGGCTTTAATTATTGGTACAATGGATTAGCAGAAAAATACAAATCACTGTTAGAAATTATTGCCAACCGAAAGTTAATAACCTTTTTAATTTTGTTGATTTTTTGCATTGCA
>CAIUEQ010000304.1 GCA_903898215.1 uncultured Bacteroidota bacterium
AGCATTGCCAACTATAGCTGAGGAGGGGATAATGATTCCCTTTTCTTGGTTGTCATTTTTTAAAATCACCTTACCAAACATTCCTGATTTTATTTTTAGATCTGTTGTATTATTTACTGTAAACTGAACAGGGAAACTATTTCCAATATTTGCTTTACTGCCAATCAAAGTTGCTTTACCCGTTAATGATATTTCAGGAAATGCATCAGTTGTGATTGAATATGATTGATTGACTTGAATATCGCGTAAATTATTTTCAGGAGTATTCACAGTGAATTTTAAAAGGGCAATATCAGTAACTTGTATTAATGGAATACCCGGAGCAGCAAAAGCTCCTACTTCTGTTAATTTTGAGGTAACAACTCCATCAAAGGGAGCTTTGATTGTTGTTTTATTTATTTGTTCAACTAATAGTGCTCTTTGAACTTTTGCTGATCTTAAGCCTAACGTTGCTTTTTCTAACTGAACACCTTGAATCGCATCTGCATTAGCTAAAATGGTGTAACGTTTTACATCGGCTTCCAATCCTTCAATTTGCACATCAATAGTTTGCAATTGTAATTTCAGTAATGAATTATCTATTTGAACAACCATCTGACCTTTTTTTACGAAGCTTCCGGCATCAACAAATATTTCATTAATTTTTCCCTGTATTTCTGTACTTATTTTGGTTTCCTTATTAGGTTCAAATGTTCCTGAAAGCAATAATTGCTCATTAAGATTTTCGTTTTTTATCGTATAAGCCTCAATATTTATTGCTTGTTCCTTATCGTACTGATAAATTTTTTGTTGAGCAATTTCTTTATTGCTTTTTAAACGAATGACCACAATTGCAATCAGGGCCAAAGGAATGATGATGTATAAAGATTTTTTAATAACAGATGTTTTCATATTTTTTATTTTGTTGTTGAGATGTTGCCAGTTAATTTTTTTAATTCTAAGTCTGATTTTAAATATTCAATTACAGCCGATAGATAATTTTGTTGCGACTCACGTAAGCTGTTATCTGCTAATAACACATCAGTTAAGTTTGCTATTCCTTGTTTTTGTTGAAGTACAGTTTGATGGTAAATAGATTTAGCTAATTGAATTTGCGACAAATTTGTTTCAACTGAATTGGCAACAGATTCTCTTTGCAGTTTTGCATTTTCAACGAACATATTATTTTGCTCAATTACTAGTAATTGTTGAAGTTCACTATTCTTTAGGTCTATTTTTTTCTGATTAATTTTCCGTTGGGTAACGGTTCCATTTAATAGTGGAAAATTGAGTTGAACTCCGCCAAAGCCAATTGGATAAAATTTTAAAAAATCGTTTGGTACTTTATCATATCCATAACCCATCGTTCCGTATGTTCCAAAAAGTGAAAGTGAAGGGAGTTTTGAATTTCTTATTGTGCGTAGTTCGTTTTTAATAAATCGATTTTGAGTTTTTACCAATTGAATATCTGTTGTTGTTGAATTGGTATATTGAATTTTATCTTGATATTTTATTTTAAGATCAATTTCTATTTTTTGCTCTGAGGATAAACCAATCGTAAACTTCAAAGCATTCAACACTTGATCTGTTTTACTTTTTATTAATGCCCTTTGAGTTGTTAACTGTTCAACTTGTAATTGAATTTTGTTTACATCACTTCCTTTTGCAAGCAATTGTTCTTTAAGGATAAGAACATTTTTTAGTAGTAGTTTACTGTTCAAAAGATTGCTGTCAATAAAAGCTAACTGACTATTTAAAATTTGAACATTGTAATACAAATTAGAAATTTCAAAATAGATTTGCTCTTCAGTTTTTTTAAACTGTAATAAATTTATTTCTGAAGCTAATTTTGAATTTTGTATCGCGCCAATAATTTGTGAATTATATATTGGCATCGAAAATTGCAAATTGGCATTTATGTTATGAGGTACCCCGAACTGAGCTTCTTTAAATTTCCCATCAGGTCCACCAAAAACTGATAACGGCATTAACTGATACGGCAAGTTTGTATAATATCTATAATCAGCATTTGCATTTATTTTAGGAAACAAATTTGCCATTGCTTCCATCTGTTTTTGTTCACCTGATTGGATGTTGTTTTTACTAATCTGTAAATTTTTGTTGTGAACTTGTGCGGTATCAATACACTGCTGTATTGTCCATACTTGAGCTTGAGTTGATTGAAATCCTAATATAATCAATAGTAGAATTATATAAGGTCTGTGAATACTTACTAACTTTTTCATTTAATTTTTTTTTGTATAGTGAAATATGCAGTTATCGAAAATGCCACCGTTACTGTGATTCTGAAAATCATTGCACCAACAGTTTTTGTTTCGTAAATACCACCTGAATTGATGTGAATGAATAAGCCTATAAGTGCAGTAATTAAAATTATTGTAGATATGCTTAATAGTTTAACAGTCCATTTTTTAGATTTGGCAAAACCATAAGCTGCAAAAAGATAAAGAATGCTGCTGATAAAATTTGACCAAACAATAAACAAAACATAGTTCCCTTCTTTGGCTCTGATACCAAACAGGTCAAATATCACAGCACTGCTTAAAAATAATGTGAGCAAAGCAAAAATGAATAAGACAGCTGAAGCTAAATAGGTGATTTTATTTTTCATAGTTTAAATTTATTTGTGAATTTTTCTTTTATGTGATCTGCTAAAAATGGATTAGAAATAGCTTTTTCCAAATCTGCATTTTCAGGTTTAGTTGAATAAATTAATTTAAAAATTTCAGAAACTGTTTGCGCATTTTCATCCTTTTCAATTAAGTCCAATGTGTCACCTTTTTTTACAAAACCTTCCGTTAACACCCGAACATAAATTCCCGAATATGTTGTCGAACGAAATGTATTTACAATTTTCGGGTCTTTAAATTTTAAACCCATTTTATAACAAGGTTGCCGAGGTTGTGAAACTTGAATTTTAGCATCTCCAACCTTAAAAATATCGCCTATCTTGATTCGTGTTTCATCTAAATTTTCTACTGTAATATTTTCACCAAACATTCCAAAATCAAACTCAAGGTTAGGGTATTTTGTTTTCCAAAATTTGTAATGATTATAACCATACAAATAACATGCTTTATCTAAACCACCATGATGAACGCGATCTATAACGCTATCATTTGTAACATCTGTTTTTCCTAAATAAATAGCTTGTTCAACCGGATTTTTAAAGTAACCTGTTTTAATTTCTTTTCCCTTTACAATAACTGAAGTTGGTTTACTAATATTTACTGAAAGTATTTTCATTCCTTTTCTAGCATTTTTAAAAGCCCGTTTAAAACATTTTTCCCTTCGTTAACCAAATTTGATTTGTTCCCCGAAATTTTCCATTTTAAAACCACCATACGCATACTACCCATAATAATTGTTGTAATAGGTTCCGGTCCTAATAACTTTCCATAAACGCCTTCGTTCTGACCTCTTAAAATAAGTGCACTGATATTTTTTTGCATAAGTGACATCATTGCTGAAACCTTTTCGCTTAACTCTTTATTAAACTGAAATATTCCTTCCGAAAATATGACACTAACAATAGCTGGTTTTTGTACAAAAGTTTTTAGTTGTGAGGTAAATATTTGTATTAAAAGTTCTGAAGGTTGCTTTTCGGTATCAGCTATTATTGTTGCAATTCGCTCGTTCATTTCTAAGATGAAATAATTTAAAAGTCCAAGCAATATTTCGTTTTTACTTTTAAAATGTCGATATAATGCAGCTTCCGATAAATTTAGATCAGAGGCTAAGTTTTTAATAGTTAATTCTTGTATTCCGAATTTATCAATTCGAATTGTAGCGGCTTCCATTATTTCAATTTGCCTTTCGGTAAAATCTTTATTTATCATTGTTTATCTTTAAATTACAAAACGAAAATCCTAACCAAATTACAGATGTTGTCATTGCAACTGCTCCAATTAATACTAAAACTGGAGGTATTCCAAAATACACTTCTGTTAAAATACCTATTGGCATCAATAATCCTGTTAATGCTAACCACGAAATAGCTTTTGTATTTGTTAGTTTATTATTAAAGTGAAGCAAAAGATATCCGATGAGAATATTTAAAAATGCAAATAAGTTACCGTGAACATGAGCCAATCTTGTTTCAAAATGTTTGCCGATGCTGTATGAGTTAATCCACTCTTCTTTACCTGTAGCAAAGTCGCGTAAATAAATAAGGATAAAACCATATGCCATAAAAAGTCCCATTATCAGGAATCCGATTGCGATGTTATTTTTTCCGTTCATGTTAGTTAAGATTTAAAAGTTAGTGAATGTTCACTTACAAAGGTATCCATTTTTTTTATTCATAACCAAATTTATTATTGTAATATTTTAATGATAGGATTTGAAAACACAAAAAATATTTTGAATTGAGACAACATGAATTGTCATAACCTATAATGAAAATGCAAAGTTCATCAAGTTTGTTATTCATTAGTTATTTTTATATTAAATAGGAATAAAAAAATTTAATTTCATATCAGGCAGATATATTTTATTAAATCATTCAAAATAGTAGCTTGCTAAACTTAAAAGTTTTTTTTTTATTAATGATGCCACAAATAATAAAGTCGGAGTCTAAAAGAATCACTGAACTGGATGGGATAAGAGGCATAGCAGCTTTACTTATCATCACATGGCATTATGGTACTTCGCAGCTTGTAAATAATCATACACTGGCAGCAGGTTATTTTAAGGTAATGTCAACTTATTTCTGGACAGGTGTGGATCTTTTTTTTATTTTATCGGGTTTTCTTTTAGGAAATATTTTGTTGAAAAACAGATCATCTGAAAACTACTTCAAAGCATTTTACATCAGACGTATTTGCAGGATCTTTCCAATTTATTATTTAGTACTTACAATCGTATTTGTTATTTGTATTCTTGGTATTGGTTATTCAACTGATTGGTGGTTTAATGATAAAATATCTTATTGGCCATATTTATTTTATGTACAAAATATTTATATCGCATTTACCGAAACGCTTGGTAATAGATGGATATCGCATACATGGTCGTTAGGGCTCGAAGAACAATTTTATCTGATATTACCTTTGCTTATTTATTTTTTAAATAAAAAAAACTTAGTCATTGTTTTGGTAATTTGTGTTTTATCGGCACCGATATTTAGATATTTCATCAGCAATTGGTATCAAACTTTTAATTTAATTTATTGCAGATTTGATTCCCTTTTTATGGGCGTATTAATTGCACTGGCAATGCGTTCCGAAAACATTGTTCGTTACTTTCAAAAAAACAATAAACAGTTTACATACCTGCTTTTAGTAATGATTGCAGCAACCATTTTGTTCTCACTCAAAATAATTCATCTGTATTATTTTATTGCAAACTCGTGGTTCTCTTTATTGTTTACAATTTTGTTGATGGTTGTATTAACAAATGATAAAAACATTTTTTCGGTCATATCACGAAATTCGTTACTTGTAAAAACAGGAATCATTTCCTATGGGATGTATTTGTATCATCCTGTAATTGCTGGTTTATTGCATTTTTTTGTTAAAAATCAATCTCCACAAATTCAAAATATTTCTGATCTGTTTTTAACAATTTTATCCTTTGTTATCACAATAATAGTTTCACATTATTCATTCAACTATTTTGAGAAGAAAGGAATACAATTTGGACATAAGTTCAACTACTGACGATTAGTTGTTGTTTTTTCATTACTTGGCGTCATTTACAGCATAAAAAATGATTTTAATTAATTACCCTTTTCCAATTCGTTTCAATTTTTATCTTTGCGCAAACATTCGAAATCTTGACTAAATCTATTACTAAGTTCGCAGCCACCCTTGTTCTTGCAGATGGCACAGTTTTTAAAGGCACTTCCATAGGTAAAATTGGTACCACCACAGGAGAAATTTGTTTTAATACCGGTATGACAGGCTATCAGGAAGTATTCACTGATCCTTCTTACTATGGTCAGATTTTAGTGGAAACCAATGTGCATATTGGTAATTACGGAATTCATGCAGAAGAAGTAGAATCTGATTCTATTAAAATTGCAGGTTTGGTATGTAAGAATTTCAATGTGCCCTTCTCTCGTAAACAATCAGGACTTACCGTTCAGGATTATTTTGCATCAAACAATATTGTTGGAATTGCTGATGTGGATACTCGACAACTTGTGCGACATGTTCGTAGCAAAGGTGTGATGAACTGTATCATTTCTTCTGAAGAAAAAAGTGTAGAAGAGTTGATTTCCGAATTGGCAAAAGTTCCTTCGATGGAAGGCCTTGAACTTTCATCAAAAGTTTCTACCGATAAAACGTATTATTATGGAAATGAAGATGCTGCAAAACGTGTTGCAGTATTAGATCTTGGTGTGAAGAAAAATATTTTAAGAAGTTTGGTTGAAAGAGATTGTTACCTCGCTGTGTTTAATGGTAAAACTTCATTTGAAGAAATGATGAAATTTAAACCGGATGGATTTATGATATCAAATGGTCCTGGCGATCCGGCAACAATGGATTATGCAGTTGAAACAGTAAAAACAATTTTAGGAAAAAATGTTCCACTTTTTGGTATTTGCTTAGGACATCAAATTTTAGCAGAGGCAAATGGTATCGCAACTTTTAAAATGCATAACGGTCACCGTGGTTTAAATCATCCGGTAAAAAATGTGATCAAAGGGCATTGCGAGATCACTTCACAAAATCATGGCTTTTCAGTGAAGGCAGAAGAAGTAGCAAAAAATACAAATATTGAAGTCACACATATTAATTTAAACGATAATACAATTGAAGGTATCAGGGTAAAAGATAAAAAAGCATTTTCGGTTCAATACCATCCCGAAGCTGCCCCCGGGCCTCATGATAGCAGATATTTATTTGATGATTTTATTTCGATGATGAAATAGTTATTGGGTTATTAAGTTATTAAAAAGTTGTCTATGGAAACATTTAACTCATTTGAAGATTTAGAAACGTGGAAAGTTGCAAGATCATTAAGAATTTTTGTTTCTGATGTGGCTAAAACTTTTCCAAAAGAAGAAGAATATAAATTGAAGGATCAGATTATTCGTTCATCTCGTTCTGTTGGAAATAATATTTCTGAAGGATTTGGAAGATATTTTTTTAAAGAGAATGTGAAATTTTGTTCTAATGCACGAGGTTCGTTAACCGAAACTCTTGACCATATTATTATCGCTTTTGATGAGGGGTATATTGATTTAAATAAATATGATGAATTTCGGATATTGTATAATCAATGTTTGAAATTATTAAACGGATATATGGCTTACTTAAGAAAAGCAGGAAAAATTCCAGATGACTTTAAAATAACTTAATAACCAATAACTCAATAACAAATAACTAATCACAAACAATGAGCGCAATTATTAACATTCATGCAAGACAAATTCTCGATTCACGAGGAAATCCAACTGTTGAAGTTGATGTATTAACAGAAGATGGTGCGATGGGACGTGCTGCTGTTCCTTCAGGGGCATCAACAGGTGCACACGAAGCAGTGGAACTTCGTGATGGTGATAAAAAAGTTTACATGGGCAAAGGAGTTTTAAAAGCAATTGAAAATATCAATGATAAAATAGCTGATAAAATTCTTGGTGAGGATGTGTTTGAGCAGAACGAGATTGATCGTAAAATGATTAAACTTGATGGCACTGAAAATAAATCAGAGCTTGGTGCAAATGCAATTTTGGCTGTTTCATTAGCTTGCGCAAAAGCCGCAGCTTTTGAAGCGAACATGCCATTGTATCGTTATGTTGGTGGTGTTAATGCAAACACACTTCCAATACCGATGATGAATATTTTGAACGGAGGTTCGCATGCTGATAATTCTATCGATTTTCAGGAATTTATGATCATGCCGGTTGGTGCTGATACTTTTAGTGAAGCATTGCAAATGGGTGTTGAAGTTTTTCATCACTTAAAAAGTGTGTTGAAAGAAAAAGGATATTCTACAAACGTTGGTGATGAAGGTGGTTTTGCTCCAAATATCAAATCGAATGAGGAAGCAATCGAAACAGTTTTGACAGCAATTGAAAAAGCAGGATACAAACCCGGTAAAGAAATTTATATCGCGATGGATGCTGCCACAAGTGAGTTTTATGATGAGAAAACAGGGTTGTATCATTTCAAAAAATCTGATAACAGAAAAATGACTTCATCAGAAATGGTTTCTTATTGGAAAGAATGGACAGCAAAATATCCGATCATTTCTATCGAAGATGGTTTGGCAGAAGATGATTGGAAAGGTTGGGCTGAATTAACAAAAGCTATCGGAGATAAAGTTCAAATAGTTGGGGATGATTTGTTTGTTACCAATACAAAACGTTTGGCAAGAGGAATAAAAGATGGTGTTGCAAATTCTATTTTAGTAAAAGTAAATCAAATTGGTTCGTTAACTGAAACTATTGATGCGGTAAATCTTGCAACAAGACATTCATATACAAATGTAATGAGTCATCGCTCAGGTGAAACTGAAGATGTAACAATCGCAGATCTTGCTGTGGCATTAAACTCAGGACAAATAAAAACAGGTTCGGCTTCACGTACTGATAGAATTGCAAAATATAATCAGTTGCTTCGTATCGAAGAAGAGCTTGGTAAAAACGCTTATTATCCGGGTAAGGATTTTAAGTTTTTGAAATAAGTTATTAGGTTATTAAGTTATTGAAAAGTTGTTGGAAGAAAATTTCCGACAACTTTTTTTTTGATTTAAATCTCTAAAAAAATCTTTTAAATCCAATTTGTGAATTCCGAGAAGCTTGAAAAGATATTAGACTACTTTCACATTTGTTTTTTTTGCTACCAAGACACGAAAACACAAAGCCTCACTAAGATATTCTTCAAGATTCTTGCTGCCTTTGTGGCTTAGTGGCAACTTTTTTTAATTCAAATCACTAAAAAATCTCTCAAATTTATTTCTGAATTTCGAGAAGCTTGAAAAGATATTAGACTACTTTCATATTCGTTTTTTTTTGCCACCAAGACACGAAAACACAAAGCCTCACGAAGATATTCTTTGAGATTCTTGCTGCCTTTGTGGCTTAGTGGCAACTTTTTTTTAATTTCTCCCATGAATTGTGAAAGAAGTATATTCTTACAAAATATTTCTACCTTTTTCAATACTCGGTATTCATTTATTCTGATTTTAAAAGCTAATTATCTTTTTCCAAAATCGCTTATCTTCGTTTATCAAATTAAATTTTTACTATTATGAGTTTTGAAGTGAAAGAAATATTGGCCTTACCAATTGAAAAAAAGAAAGAGCTTGCTTTTGCACTGATAGAAAGTGTGGAGAATGAGGAGATAATTGTGTTAACAACTGAACAGGAATATATTTTAGCCAAACGAGTAAAACGCTTCGAAGATGGCAAAGGAACTTATATCAATGAAGATGTCGTAAATAAAATGATGGATGATTTAATATGAAATTATTTTCTGTAAAGTATGACGGGGAAGCAAAAGATGAACTTGAAAAAGCTATCCTTTATTACAAAAATATCTCAACTGAT
>CAIUEQ010000305.1 GCA_903898215.1 uncultured Bacteroidota bacterium
CAGCAAGTTTGGCCGGAGATGAAAGGATAGTTTTCAATATCATGGGAAATAAATATCGACTTGTGGTTCGCATTGCTTTTGATTATAAAGCTATACAAATTAAGTGGTTTGGAACACACAAGGAATACGATAAAATAGATGTCTCAACTGTTCAGTTTAAAATAAAATAATGGAACTCTCACTAATAAAAAATAAAGCTCAATACGAAGCTTACCTGAAATGGGTTGATGAAATGTTTGATAAAAAAACTTCGCTAAAATCGGCAAACGGAAAAAAGATTGAGGTAGCTTTATTGCTTATTAAACAATATGAAGATGAGCATTTCTCAATTCCATACCCTGACCCAATTGAAACAATCAAACTAAAAATGACTGAGCTTGGACTGAAAAACAAAGACCTTGTTGGGAAATTTGGAAGTAAAGGATATGTATCATCTCTATTAAGTGGAAGAAAGCCATTAACACTAGAATTGGCAAAACTTTTTCATCAAGAATTACATATTCCTGCTGAAGTTTTTTTCGCTTAAAAATTCAATCATTCAGCTAAAATCTCAAACCATTAATTTTCTTATAATCTCATAATCAACCAACACCTTTTAGGTACATCTTTTGTCTATTACAGAAGTGCAAGTATACGGGAGACCTCTTAACATCCTTTTCATTTTTTGAACTTTGAATAACCTTGATGGATGACACCCCCCTTGAAAAGAATTTAAAAAAAAACATCCGAATATCATTTCTGACATCCGGATGTTTTTACATTATTTATTTGCGTTAATTCATTTTTGAAATTTTAACAACTTTAGTGAATCCACCTTGTGATACCTGTACAAAGTAAACAGAGGCTTTCAAGTTTTCAGCATTATAAACAAATTCCTCTTCTGATGATAGGTTACTATACGTTGCGATCTCTCTTCCTAACATATCAAGGATTGTAATATTCATAAGTTTGTCACTTGTAGAATTCATGCGAATATTAAACACATTCGTTGAAGGATTAGGATAAACTAACACTGATGGTTCAGAAATAATCTTTGCTTTCTGCGCATCAACAGTCATGATATTAGTGTATTGAAAATCGCCATTTGTACCAACTTGTTTAATTCTGTAATAAAGATCTTCATTGAATAAAATACCAGTATGAACAAAATTGTAATTGATAACTTTAGTTGAATTGCCAGCACCTTTTACTTGTCCTACCTTTTCAAAATCAACAGCATTTTTCGAAAACTCAATTTCAAAATGATCATTGTTTATTTCCGAAGCTGTTGTCCAATTAACAACCACATCGTTATTTCTTGCTTTAGCTTCATACGAAATAAATTTTACAGGCAATGAAGATGTAGAACCTAAAATTAATTTAAATCTTGAATTACCGAATGAAGCGGGAGTAGAATTATTAGACGTAAATGTATAAATACTTCCGTTGCCGATTGTTGTTGAAGTTGAAGTATAAGCATCAACTAACGTTACAGTGTAGTTGGTAAATAGTGAACCGTTAAAATAAAATTTATGAGACCCATTTTTACTTGATGTAAATGTCATTCGCACAATATCCGTTCCGGTTAAAAATGGTGCTCTTAAACTACCACTTAACTGTGTGATATCCGATGAATCGTATAATGAAATATTTACATCCGGTCCTACCATCTTTTTAATATCCAACATTTCATATGCCGCTGTGGCTCCTGTATAATATTTTAAAATTACTGCATCATAGGTAACCGAATCATATTGCGCTTTGATACGCAACTCATCTGCACTCGAACTAGTTTTATACATGCTTTGAGTACCAGTTGTTGTATACTTAAATTGCTCTTTAAAAGTTATTGCAGGACTTGCACTTGTTGCCTTAATAAAGAAAGCTGCTCCCATAGGAATAATTCCGTTAGCAAAAGAAGGGTCATTTGCTACATGACTATAAGCACTATATGATACATAAGAATTACCGGCTGGATTAAATACATAAACTACCGGATCAATATTGGTATAATATGTTCCACTAAATGATGAATTTCCTGCTGCCCAATATGAATCCCAATCGTAAGCTGCTGGATATGGGTTTGATAATAAATTCCATCCAGCGGTTGCACCTAAAGCTCCTGTATAAGTTACTGGTACCGAAACATTTCCTCTATTAAAATCTCCATTATAATCTAGGGTAACAATATTTTGAGTGCTATTAGTCCCTGATAATCTTCCTAGATCACTTCTATCTCCTCTAACCATTATCCTATAACCTTTATTAGTATTAATAGATTGATTAGATAATGATGATGTGGAATTTGTTAAAGCTGCCCAAGTATAAGTTGTTTCGTTAAACGTATAAGCTGAAGGTGCATTTGAGATTGTTGCATCAAATCCATTGCTATTAAAAGTTCCTGCAGTATTTCCTGTTCCTGCTCCTGTAACGTAAATCTCATTTCTTAAGTCTTCAAAATTTGTGTTTTTTATTCCACTGGCACTTAAAAATCTATATTTTCTACCACTTGCAGGAATATATCGGCAAGCTTTAATACTACCCGAACCACCTACTACAATTGGGTCATAACTCGCAGTTGAATTAGTACCTCCAAAACTAGTACCCAAATTTGCATTCGGAATAGTTGCAAACATAGCTGTAGACGTTGCGTCCGAAGTCAGTTTTAAAACATCGTTTACAATTAGTTTTCCTGAAGTTAACGTAACAGTTCCGCTGCTCGCAATTTCTAATCTATTTGCTATGGTGTCTATTCCTCCTGCACTTCTATTTACAACAAGTTTGTTGATACAATTTGTTGACCCTGGCGTGGTTTGATCCATTTTAATGGCACCTGAACCTGTACCTGTTAAAGTTATATTTGTTGTTGTACTTCCTTTAATGTGTCCTTTCCCCGAAACTGAACCGCTTATGGTTATTTGTTTTGCACTTAAGTCCAACACTGCATTTTCTTCAATAGCAACATCGTTTAGTGTACTTGAATTTGGTATTGCCGGATTTGCAAATACACATCCTCCAACTGGTGGTATGATAATATTATTAGATGAAGTAGGTGCACTAACTGCAATCGAATAACCTGCTGTCTGATCAAAATAATACCAATTAGAAGCAACTGAAAAACTTGTATTAGCGGCAGCTCCAAAAATATATGATCCTGTTGCTGGAATATATGAAACAGGTTCGCTTGAATTTACAAGAATAGCATTAGAAACAGCGCTACAATTATTGACATCACTTACCCTTACACTATAACTTCCCGATGAATTAACCGAGATTGAGCTAGATACTGCTGATGAAATATTAGCGTTATTTAATAACCATTGATAGCTTGCTCCTGTACTCGCATTGATTGTCAAATTGCTATTCGGACAGAATGATGTACTACTCATAGCTGTTGCAGTTGCAGTTGGCAAAGAATTTATTGTAACTACTTTTTGAGTCGCATTTATTGAGCATGATGAAGCTGATATAGTTTCAGTAACATCTACCGTTCCTGTTCCTGCAAAACCCCAAGTAACTGTAATTGAATTGGTATTGTTTCCTGCAGTAATAATTCCACCATTTACCGACCATGAATAGTTATGTCCTCCAACATTTGAAACACTATATACTGAGCCTGTGTTTTCTTCACATGCTGTTGCCGAACCAGTAATGCTTGGTGCTGGAATCGCATTAACCGTTACACTTAGCTGTGTAGCTGCCGCAAAACAGCCTGTTGCTGTGATTGTTTCTGTTACATTCACTGTGCCCGGTCCTGCTATTCCCCATGTTACGGTGATTGAGTTGGTACTTGAACCTGCCGTGATACTGCCTCCTCCTATTGTCCATGAATAAGTATGACCGCCTACACTTGCTATACTATATACTGATCCCGTTATATTTTCACACACTGATCCTGAACCTGTGATGCTCGGGGTTGGTAACGCATTTACTGTGATATTCTGTGTGGCGGTATTGGTACA
>CAIUEQ010000306.1 GCA_903898215.1 uncultured Bacteroidota bacterium
AAACGGGCAGCAGCTAACAGCGGTTTTGCGTCAGGCGGGGTTTCGTGCTTCGTTTGACGCTTTCTGCGTATATTTGAGTTCGGTTCTTCGTATCAAGTTTAGTGGTAAAATCCCGCCCGAACGCAAAGCCGCAAAACGTTAGGGGTAACTGCAATGACGTGCAAAATAAATGCAATCGGCACGACAAAATTCATCTTGGTTTTATCATCACGCAGACAAAAATCACCTCGACAATTATTCATTTCGTTTGCTGACAATTTATAAATATCGACATCCAAAATATTTTCTCTTGCTGACCTTTTTTTCAATCGGCATTGACAATTTAATATTTAAAAAACGCTTGCTCATGCTGACAAATATTGTTACATCAAATAAGTGCTACGTTTTATTTTTCCCGACCCACAAAATGAAATTCAAACCCTCCCACATTTGGCACATTTGTTTTTGCCCCAAATACACAAGCCAACACAATGGCAAAAGCAAAAGAGCCAAATTTCCCAGCCGCAAAGAAGTTCTATAATATCAATTGCTATTTCAAATTTGGAATGTATCTTCCTTAACAAAACTAAGCGCTACCTCACCACCGCAAACTTTTGCACTGTTACAACTACTCCATCAGCTATTTAAAAAAAATATAATCCAGTATTGGGCAAGCAGTAAATATAATAACCAAAGCAATCCTAGATGCGTTAAATAAATTATTTTTTGTTTTTATTTTCACTCATTTTTATTCAGCAATAATTTCGAAACAACAATAATTACTTATGCAACTGTAATGTTAAAACATTATACCTCATACACTGAACACAATTTGAAAACTGGTTGTATTTAATAGTCGATATCTTTTGAGGAAATCGCCATTGAAGTAACAACCCATTATTTTCAGGATGATTGAAGTTAACTGACATGGAACTATTTATAGTGTCAATGATTTGACCTGAATAAAACGGTCCAATTGTATACTTCGGATTGTAAACTCCATTTTCATAGGTAATTAAAGAATCATTTGAAGTATAAGCCGAATCTGTTGATATTTTAAGTACAAAGAAATAATTACTCTGTGAATAGACATTACCGGCATCAATACTTTTATTAACATCGAAACCTATTATTTCATTATATGAAGCACCTGCCAAAATACCCATAGAAATACTTGGATTATGAGAGGTAACTGTTAACGATGAATATGAAAAATAAAAATTACCATTACTGTCAGTAGTAGATGTTGCAACTGTTTGTGAAGTAGGATAAAATCCTGCTAATTCAAAATCAATGTTTGTATTTTTAACAGGTATCGGATTATCGCAGGAATGCAAAATCTTTCCTTTTATAAAATATTGTTGAATATCATTTTTAGATTGAGGGCAACCACATAATAAGAATACTAAAACAAAAACTAAAAGAACTAAAAGTTTTTTTTGAGTTTCCATACTATTCTATAATAAGTTTACTATTGAATAATTCAATACCATTGCTGATTGTAATAATATACAATCCAGATGAGAATTTATTCTCTTTAAGTTGAATAACTGTTCCTACATTTCCACTATTATCAATATCCGACATTGATCTTTCAAAAAGTTTTTTACCAACTATATCTGTAACAATAATTGTTACTGGTCTGTTTTTTTCAAATTTATAATTCGCTATTAACAATCCAGTGTTGTTTGGGTTAGGGAAAATGTTTACAAACGAAACATTATTTTGATTGGTTGATTTTGTTTGAGGTAATAATGATCGTTTACTAAAATTTTGACATGTACTGCAACCCAAACCTAAACCTTGTCCTTGTGTCCAAGTAGCACTTGGGGATTGACCAGAATATACATTAAAAATAAAGTGTGGTGCTAATGGAGGTGTTGGATTAGGATAATCATATTGAAAATCGACAGAATTACTTCCTAAAATTTGGAAAGGATTGCTTTTAGAATAAAATCCAGGCATTAGTCCACCACCAATCCCAACATATTCATAATATGGGTTATCAAATGTGTTTCCAAACAAAAATTCTGCTGATTCAATTGTACTTTTCCAATTTACTTTTAAGTTATCAAGATACATTATATAATCACCTATCTCACGGTTTATCCAATGTCCATAAATACCATATGTTGGACTATTTTGATCACAATATTTAAAATCAGTTGACATTTTAGTATTCCCATTAGGATAACTTACTTCATATTCATATTTTTCATACAAATGTGAACGGTTCAAATTATGAGTTCCTAAATAATAATCATCAATTGAAGCATTACCCACAATCACATCAAAAGGAGTGCTTGACATTTTAGTAGTTATCGGAGCCGTTTCTATATTATTGTTTATGGGGTCAAAATAAATATTGCCGTAATCTAATGCGCTTTGTGTTGGTACGAAACAAAAATGCATACCATCACTACATACTGAAAGATCAAAATTAACACTGGCAAAACCATCCAAACCTATATGTGATGCACCACTCCAACAACCATTTCCATCAGATGCTGAATGCCAAGAAAAAAGGTCCAATAACCAAAAATTGCTGAACAAATCAATTGAACTATTGCTTTGTGAGTTGCCTACTACTTGTTGCAACCCATCAATAAAATAACCACCTTGGTTAACACAAAATGGTTTTACATTTACATCTGCATCAATATAAACAATTGGGTTATAGGTCGAAAATAGGCTTACTCCAAAAAAATAAAAATTGACTGTAATACCAACGATACCAATATCAAGATGCATAGCGGTGCCCGAGCCACTTGGATTAGTTCTTAAATCAAGGTTAAAATCACCTATACCTATTTTTACAAACCATAAAATACGTACATATAAATGTTGGCTAAAATTAAGTAAATGATCGTTTGGCGTTCTATCAGTAAAACTATAAAAACGTGTTTGCATTTCACCATCTAATGCACCATTTGATATCGCCATTAGCTTGCAATATTGTGGATAGTTACCAAGGTTAGCAAGGTCAGATAGAAAAGCAGCCCTTTCACCAGTGTATCCATAATTTGGTCCTCCTGTACTTATATGATAAATTAATAATTGCTTTGCAGCCGTACTATATAAAATCTTATCAAAATTATCGGCAATAAAATTTGTAAACATTGGTGCACCAAACAATACTAAAGGATTATAAATGCTTGTATATAATAACTGTAAAGACATTGGCAAGTTTGCTCCCTGATGTGGCGAGTCGAATGTTATTAGTAAACGGGTATTATGCATACGTTCTCTTCGGTTTGCATAAGGCCAATATGTTGGGTTAGTATACCCGGGTGACTCCATATAAGTTAGTGCATAACGGGCAACTACTCCTCCCATACTTTCGCCAATTACAACAAATTGAAAATTATTATTTATCACACCTTTTAAATAATCTATTAACCTTACCACTCTCATTGCATTGTCTTGCATTGGCTCACGACTATTCCACCAATCAACAACATAAAAATCATAACCAAAATTTTTAAGTTGTGCAATTTTTGGTGATTTAATCATTCCATCATAAATCTGTTTAACATCTCTGCTTAACATTGGTGAAAAATCGAGCATATCTATTCCTTCAAGATATATTACAACTTTTCTATTTGCATCATCAGTGCATCCGTGATACACACCAACATTTATTCCTTCAAAACTTAACATTGCATCCGGAGGTGTACCACTTGAGCCTGTTTTACCCATCTTAAAACTACTTGTTGATGATTTCATTAACACTCCATCATGTGTTATTTGGGCTGTTAAATATCTGTTTCCTGGACTTGGGTAATTAACTGTATAGTAAGTAATAGATGTTGGATTTATTGGGATAAAACCATTTCCATCGCCAAAATCTATTTGAAACACATAACCAGTAGAAGTGTAGTAGATTGTATTATTTGCATCTTTAAAAAGGTAAGCAGGATCAATTTTAAATGTTACAGTACAATAATTGCTTTGATGAAATAATGGAGCAAAAGTAAAAATATTTTTAACAGAATAAGGTTCTGTTGGTCGCCCTATAATGTCTGATAAGGTATTATTTACCGTGTCAAAATTAAAATAACTATTAGTTGTTAATGCACCAGTAACCATGGTCAAATAATCTATATCCAAAATACCAAGTTGAATAGTATCTCCGTAGTAATTAAGCACACTGCTATAAATATCTTTTGTTTTTTGTAAAGAAGTTGTATCGTAAGCCATATAAAAATTTTCCCAGTAAAGTCTGTACCAATTATCTGTATTGCTGGTATCGTATGAAATATTTTTCCAATATTTATCATCGGTAACATGAGCGGTCATTTCATTTAAATAATTTACAGTATTGTAAGGTGAAACTCTAGCTAATGGAGTAAACATATCTCTTAACTGTTTATTTACTCCAAACAGAGGATTATCGAGATGTATTTGGGCAGAAGTGTTAAACGCTATCAAATAAATTAAAATTACTAATAATTTATGTTTACGTGATTTTAAAACGTAATTAATTGAATAGTTGAGGTGTAAAAATTGTCTTAATCTAGTTAAGGAATTTTCAGAAAGTGTGTTTTTCAATT
>CAIUEQ010000307.1 GCA_903898215.1 uncultured Bacteroidota bacterium
AGTGTTTGCTGTTCCTAAATCTATCGCCAATTCTTGCGTTAAAAAACTGAACATTCCCATCGTGTTCCTATAAAATTAAAGGGTTAAACAGTCGCAATTTATATTATTTCATTTCAAGAATTTGCATATTTTATTTTTGGATGAAAAAATTTGAAGAATATAATATTCACATTTGTTGATAAGCCCTTTTTATAAGTATCACCATTCTTGTGAATTAGTAATTCCAAACATTTATTTTAATTGAATGTTTAATTGATTTAGTGATAAATAAAATGAAAGATATTTGTGTGTTTTGGTTTCGAAGAGATTTACGCCTTTCAGATAATTGCGCATTGTTCCATGCTCTAAATTCAGGATTGCCAGTTTTACCTATTTTTATTTTTGATGAATCCATTCTTGAAAAATTGGACGATAAAAACGACAAACGTGTTGATTTTATTTATCAAAACATTTCCATTCTTAAAAATAAATTGAATGAATTAGGAAGTGACTTAATTGTTGAATATGGAAATGTAGAAGAGGTTTGGAAAAATATTTTGCATGATCACGGGGTGAAAAAAGTTTTTGTAAATCATGATTACGAACCTGATGCCATTAATCGGGATAATATAGTTAAGGATATTGTTAGTACTGCAGGTGCGCACTATCACTCTTTTAAGGATCAATGTGTTTTTGAGAAAGATGAAATAGTAAAAGATGACGGTAAACCATATACAGTTTTTACTCCATACTCAAAAAAGTGGAAAGCAAAATTGGATGATTTTTATCTGAGATCATTTCCTTCTGAAAAATATTTTAATAATTTTTTTAAGGTAGAAAACAGCACTCCACTTTTTCCGATAGAGCGAATAGGTTTTATTAAAACAAATGCAATCTTTCCAATAGCAGATGTTTCAAGAAACATCATTCAAAACTATTCTTTACAGAGAGATTTTCCAGCAATAAACGGCACATCACATTTAGGAATTCATCTCCGTTTCGGAACAATCAGTATTCGTGAAAAGGCACGATTAGCTATAAGTTTAAATGAAACCTGGCTGAATGAATTAATATGGAGAGATTTTTATATGATGATATTATTTCAGTTTCCTCATGTTGCAAAATCAGCTTTTAAAAAAGAATATGAACAAATAGCCTGGCGAAATAATGAAGATGAATTTTATTGTTGGTGTGAGGGTAAAACTGGTTATCCAATTGTGGATGCAGGAATGCGAGAATTAAATGAAACAGGTTTTATGCATAACCGTGTTCGGATGATTGTAGCAAGTTTTTTATCCAAACATTTGCTGATTGACTGGAGGTGGGGTGAAGCCTATTTCGCAAAGAAATTATTAGATTTTGATTTGAGTGCAAACAACGGAGGTTGGCAATGGGCAGCAGGTTGCGGTACTGATGCTGCTCCTTATTTCAGAGTATTTAACCCAACGTTGCAAACTGAAAAATTTGATAAAAAATTTGAATACATTAAAAAATGGCTTCCCGATTTTGGAACAACAGTATATCCAAAACCCATTGTTGAACACCTATTTGCTCGTAATAGATGTTTAGAGGTTTACAAAAAAGGACTCTCTCGATAATATGTTGAGTAAAACAATAACGTATAACTATATAAAAAGTATTTTTGTAGTAAATATTAATAGTATGAAAAAGTTAATCTCTATTTTTTTAACAGTAGTTACATTTTTTATTTCGGGAAATATTTTCGCCCAAAATGACGATAAGTTATGGGCAATTTCTTTGCATGGAGGAACCGCTATTATGCAAGGAACTGGAGATATCGGACCATTGAGCGGAGCCGGAGGTGTAAGTTTAAAATATACACTTGCAAATAATTTTGCACTCAGAGCTCAGGGATATGCAGGTTTGATGAATACTATCAAAACAAATTATAATTCAGCTACAACTTTTTATGAAGGAAATCTTCAGGCAATTTTGAATCTGGTAAATTTTAAAAGTCAAACTACCGGAAGAAATTTTGCGCAACTTTATGTTGGTTTGGGTGTTGGGTATGCAATAGGAAACATTAAGTATATCCCAACTACAACAATTGGTGACAAATCGACATCTACCATCATCATTCCGATGAGTGCAGGTATTCGTTTTTATTTAAGTCCATTGATTGATATTGGAGCAGAATACACAACACGAAGCACATTTATCGTGAACCTTGATGGTGGAACTGGTACAGGTATTCAAGGCGGAAGATTTTATGATTTTTATAATATGCCCAATGTTTTTATTACGTTCAATCTTGGAAGTAATATGAAAGCAAGAAATTTAGAATGGACAGAAGCTACCGAAAAATTATATGACGAATTGATCAAAGCAAAACTTGATGCGCAAAATCAAATAGCAGCATTGAAAAAAGAAAATGAAGATCTAATTGCTGCCATGAAAATTGAGATGAACATACAGATGCACGATAACCAACGCAAGGCAGATTCATCGATGAAAGTAATGCAAGCTACCATGAAAAATGATGGTGACTCTGATGGAGTATCAAATATTTTTGATAAAGAACTCAATTCTCCTTCAGGTGCAATCGTTGATGGTGGCGGCCGCACGCTTGATGTCGACAAAGATGGTGTTCCGGATTATATTGATAAATGTCCGACAGTAGCAGGAAAATTTTCAAATTTCGGTTGTCCGCTACAGCCAACAAAATCTCAGTTAGCTACAATTACTGATGGAATAAAAAACCTGCAGTTTGAAACAGGAAAAGCAATTATCAAATCAACTTCTTTTCCTGCTTTAGATTTGCTTGCTCAAATGTTAATTGAAAATGCTTCGTTCGCTTTTTTAATTGAAGGACATACAGATAATGTTGGTAAGCCTGCCGATAATATGTCTCTTTCACAGCAACGTGCAGATGCAGTTAAAAGTTATTTGGTGGTAAAAGGTGTTGATGTAAATCGCATTACTGCAA
>CAIUEQ010000308.1 GCA_903898215.1 uncultured Bacteroidota bacterium
CTGTTACTGCTCCCGGATTTACAGGAAGTGGTGCTGTAAATACAGGCTTCGTTCGAATCATGTTAACCTCACCTGAAAACAGAAAAAGATCACAACAACAAATTGCTGATGCGGTGACAAAAAATCTTAAGAGTTTAAATAATGCACGTGCATTTGTTATTCAAGATCAAACCATAAATGGCTCAGGTGGTTCGCGCGCAGGATTGCCTGTTCAGTATGTTTTGCAAAACCAGGACTTTTCAAAACTTCAGCAGTTTCTTCCAAAGTTTATGGAAGAGGTAAGTAAAAATCCAACCTTTATGGGAATGGATGTGAACCTAAAATTTAACAAGCCCGAATTGGTTGTAACCATCGATAGAGAGAAAGCAAAAAGTTTAGGAGTATCTATTCAAAGTGTTGCGCAAATAATGCAGCTAGCCTATAGCAATTTGCGTTATGGATATTTTACCATGAATGGAAAACAATACCAAATTGTTGGTCAGGTTGATCGAGAAAATCGCGACCAACCGCTCGATTTAAAAATGCTAATGGTTAGAAACGATCAAGGCCGATTGATTCAACTTGATAATGTGGTAAGAGTTGTTGAACAAAGCAGCCCACCACAATTGTATCATTACAATCGTTATAAAGCAGCAACCGTTCAAGCCGGATTAGCTCCAGGAAAAACTATTGGTGATGGAATTAAAGAGATGGATATCATTGCAAAAAAAGTTTTAGATGAAAGTTTTACCACTGCACTTACCGGACCATCGCGTGACTTTTCTGAAAGTTCGTCTAATACAACTTTTGCATTATTGCTTGCTTTGATATTAATTTATTTAGTGCTTGCTGCTCAGTTCGAAAGTTTTATTGATCCGTTTATTATCATGCTTACCGTTCCGATGGCAATTGCAGGTGCCCTTATTTCATTATGGTATTTTGATCAAACATTAAATATTTTTGGTGAGATTGGAATTATTGTTCTTATTGGATTGGTTACAAAAAATGGAATTTTGATTGTGGAATTTGCCAACCAAAGAAAAGAGCAAGGAATGAAAGTTTTGGATGCTGTAAAAGATTCTGCCGTTTCACGTTTACGACCAATTATGATGACGAGTTTAGCTACCATGCTTGGTGCATTACCGATTGCAATTTCATTGGGTGCCGGTGCAAAAAGTCGCATGTCGATGGGTATTGTAATTATTGGTGGTTTAATGTTTTCAGGAATTTTAACACTCTATGTTATTCCGGCTATTTATAGTTTTTTATCTAAAGAAAAGAAATTAACAGAAGAGAAATAACTTAACCGCTGAGATGCGCTGAGAAAAATTTAATTGCAGAGACACACAGAGAAAAATTTTAATTGATTTGTTATGACTGAAAATGAAATTACTGAAAAAATAATTGGATGCAGTATAAAAATACATACTCATTTTGGTCCGGGATTATTAGAATCTGCATATGAAGAATGTTTGTTTTATGAATTAAAAAAGAGCGGTCTTATTGTATCAAAACAAGTTGCTTTGCCATTGGTTTATGAGGAGGTGAAATTAGAGTGTGGCTATCGTGCCGACCTATTGGTAGAAAACAAAGTAATTGTAGAAATTAAATCTGTTGAAGCACTAAATGAAATTCATTTGGCTCAAATAATTACCTATTTAAAATTGTCGAAATGCAAGATTGGATTATTAATAAATTTTAATGTTTTAAAATTAAAAGATGGGATTAAACGTGTTGCAAATAATTATTAATACAATGACCGATAATATATTTCTTACTATTCAAACTATTGAAGAACCTAGACGAACTTCTACAAAGCTCTGCGCTTTATTGGGGATAAAAACTCAGCGCATCTCTGCGGTTATTTTGTTTGTTTTCATTTTTTCAAATATCGAAGCACAACAAGTATTTACAATTGATGATGCTTTGAAAACAGCACTTCAAAATAATTATGCTATTCAGGTTGCAAAACATGAAGCCGATATTTCAAAAGTGAATAATTATGCAGGA
>CAIUEQ010000309.1 GCA_903898215.1 uncultured Bacteroidota bacterium
ATGCATGGAACACAAAAGATCCTGAAAAAGTTTCAATGGCTTATACCATCGATACCGAATGGAGAAATAGAAATGTTTTTATTAATGGAAGAGAAGAAGTTAAAACATTTTTAATTGCTAAGTGGGCGAAAGAGCTGGATTATAAACTCAAAAAAGAATTATGGGCTTTTACTGCAAACAAAATTGCAGTGAGGTTTGAATATGAATGGCACGACATCAATGGGAATTGGTTTCGTTCATACGGTAACGAGAATTGGGAATTTGACGAAAATGGATTAATGAAAAAACGTTTTGCAAGTATCAATGATCTTGCTATTTCCGAATCAGAACTCAAAATAAAATAATTAAGGACTTGAATAAAGCTTTAAACATTAATAGCAATAATTTCTACACTCATTTATTAAAAACAAAAAAGGCTCCCTTGCAGGAGCCTTTTTCTAACCCTTTAAAAAATATGAAATTAAGAGGCCTTAAACTCTTATGAACTCAATTTTAACACTTAAATTTATCTTTTCAATGCTTTAATATTCTTTTGTTGTTGAATTATAACAAGTTGACTGTTTTTGTTAAGCGTTCTTGTGTGAAACTCAATCTTTGATTTGGTTAATGAAATTTGAGACACAAAAATCATGAAATGATTTAAGCCCTCATTAAAATATCTGCCTTTAGCAATGCAAACTTTTTTATAATAAAAAAACCTTCAAGCCTAAGCTGAAGGTTTTTAAGTTGAAATTATCTGGCGGAGAGTTAGGGATTCGAACCCCAGGTCCTGTAACAGACAACAGTTTTCAAGACTGCCGCAATCGACCACTCTGCCAACTCTCCATCTGCAAAAGTAATCCTGCAAATGACTTTAACAAAAAAAAAATGAATTCTGAGGCAAAAAAAAACCTGATCGTTTGATCAGGCTTTCAAAATTTCTTACAAATCTATCACTATCAGTTCACAACGATTTTGTGCGTAAATTCTTTTGTTCCATCAAGAGTCATTTTAATAAAGTATAATCCTGTGTTTAAATTGAATTTCGACTTTTCAATAACAATTTGTTGTGTTCCTAATTCTTGAACTCCTGAATAAACGGTTCCTATTTCTTTTCCGATGATGTCGTAAATTTTAATATCAACTTTTGCTTTTGATGGCATTGTGAAAGTAAGGGTTGTGTTTTCGCTAAAAGGATTTGGATAAACTCCAATATGCATTGCTGATGCAGTAACTTCATTTATACCTGTTGATAAACCAATTCGTAAATTATCTATATAAAAATTATTTCCGCCACCATATGAAAGCATGATCTTGAATTTAACATTTGCTTGTGCAGGTATACTTGATCCAGGGATATTTACTTTAGCCCATTGTGCTTGACCTGTTGGTCTGAAATCCAATGAAGGTAATACAGAAGTTACACCTGTGTTTGTACATAGTGGATTAGGATCTACAACAGTACCGTTTTGTAATGGTATTGCATTTGAATAATAACTTCTGCCACCAATCAATTTTTTGTTTGACCATGTTTTACCGCAGTCGGTAGATACTTGAACTGAAAGGGCATCTTGAGAAGATTTATTTCCATTGTTAGCATCAAAATTTGTAGCAAATGAATAATAAAATTCTAAATAAGGATTTGTTGTTCCGACAAAATTATATGGAGGTGAAATTAATGAATAATTGTATCCATTACCTCCCATTGCGCTTAGAAATTCTAAACTTGCACAACCTTCATAAAAAGCGCTTGTTGTGCGAACCCATGGATTATATGGCATCTCATTTTCAAAATGCCATCCTTCTTCTTTGTATGTATTTGCCCAATCCCAATCAGCTGTATGAACCTTCACATTTGGTTGAACATCACTTGGTCCTTCAATGTAAATATAATCAATAACAGTTTTGGTATTTGATCCATTTGCTCCGGTAACAGTTAATGAAACAGTCTTTTTTCCAGGAATCGTATAAGTTACAGCACTTGGGTTTTGAAGAGTTGAAGTAAAGCCATCACCAAAGTCCCATTGCCATTTTGTTATTGTTCCATTAAATGAATTATCTTTAAATGTGATTGATTGACCAACACATGCTCTCACATCTGTTAAATTATTATTAGGTGTAATACTGAACGCTGCGATAGGAACTGTTAACGGTGCATTGATTGTATCATTAACTCCGGTTGCGATTAAATTTTCAGGTTGCCATAACGTTCTTCTGTAATTTTCAAGAGTGAAATGCATACGAGCAACTTGCTGAAGTGTAAACATGATACTTGAGCAATTAAGAATATAGTAATCCATAAAATTTTCCCATTGGTCAGGAAGAAATGGTGTCATACAAGTTGAAGATGCTGAGAAGAAGTCGGTACCACAACTTACATTGTCCCTAGTATGATCCGCACCGCCATAAGGTGCATATCGTACAGGGGGAGTATCGTAGCAATAATCTTCCCCACATGAATCAGTTGATGATGATCCATTAAAAGGATGAAGTAATCCCAAGTAATGACCAACTTCATGTGAAACTGTAATTAAACTAAATGGATTTCCTGATGCATTAACAGGATCTACACCAAAACCATTTCCTGAACTTACAATCGGACCATCATATTTATAAGAGGAAATTGAAGTAGGGTAGTTACAATATCCTCCTGCTTGAAATGATCCACCATTTGAACTGATGCTTGAACATACCCAAACATTTAAATATCTAGATGGATCCCAACTGGTGTTTCCTTTTAAAAGGTCACCTGCTTTTCCTGTCATCGGACCAACATAAACGCGGTCAATTCCATTTGTAGGATTTCCTTGAGGATCTTTTTTAGCTAAACGAAAAGTGATTTGAGCATTACCCTCCACATCTTTAAATATTGCTCTGATTCGAGAACGATATAAATTTAATGCATTATAATTTGCATTCATGTTTGCTATTTCTTGAACAGCTTGAGCATCGGTAACATTTTCTCCAAAATTGTTATTGTTGTGAAGAATATGAAATACAACAGGGATGATATAACGTGAAGTTCCTGTTTTAGCTTCGATTTTTTTATCAGCAGGATTTACTGCATTAGGTTTAAACTTGCTTAGATCAACAGTTTTTACATACTCTAAAAACGCTTGATTATACTGCATCATTTGTTTTTCAACTTCAGGATGTTCTTTCTTCAATGCGTCAAATTCCAGATCAGTACTACAAGGAATATATTTCTGAGCAAATGCAAAATTTGCTACAAATAATACGGTAAGGGTATATATAATTTTTTTCATCGTTACTAAAAATTTCAAGTGGCAAAATAATAAGATTTTCAACAATAGACAATACCATTTATAAATTGGTTGCTTCGATTTCATTTCTTTTATGTTCCCACACCTCCAAATCGAACATTCTTTTGCCTTCAATTTTCATTCTTATGGCAGTACATATTTCGTGAAAACCTTTATTACCACAGGCTCCTGGGTTAAAATGCATTAACTGGTTTTTCGCATCTCGCATTACTTTTAAAATATGCGAATGTCCGCAAACCATAATGTCAGGTTTTTCAGATTGTAGGATTTTACCAAAAACTGATGAATATTTTCCGGGATATCCTCCAATATGAATTAAACAAACCTTTAATTCTTCCACTGTAAAAAGATTTACTTCAGGATATTCTTTTCGAATTTCATGTCCGTCAATATTTCCGTAAACACTTTTTGTAGGTTTAAATTTTTGAAGTGTTTCAACTGTTTGAATATCGCCCCAATCTCCTGCATGCCAAAGCTCGTCACAGTTTTCAAAAAATGTAAACAAAGCAGGATTTATATAGCCGTGTGTATCTGATAAAATGCCTATTTTTTTTGTCAATGCTAAATGATGAATAATGACAAAAATAATAACAATTAACAAACAACAAACTTCAAATAACAAACAACTACTTTTGAAAACTACAAACACTCATCTTATTTATGACCATAATAATTGTAATCATAACTGTTTTAGTAAGTCTCGCTGCTTTAAGCAACAGGCAAATCATGTTGAAATTAATATTTAATCCTTATGCCGTTAAAAAATTTAACCAATGGTATCGATTAGTTTCATGCGGTTTGCTTCATGCAGATTTTATGCATCTTGCCATTAATATGTTAGTGCTGTATTCTTTTGGAAATGCTGTTGAACAATACTATCATTTTGCTTTCGGAAATGCTGCACCTTACCTTTTCTTGTTAATGTATGTGTCATCAGTTTTTGCAGCAAATGTTTCAACAATGTATAAACAACAAAACAATCCTCACTACAATTCACTTGGAGCATCGGGTGGTGTTTCTGCAGTTTTATTTGCATCAATAATATTTAATCCTTGGGCAAAAGTTTATTTTTTCGGATTTTTCCCATTGCCTGGAATAGCAATGGGAGTAGGGTATCTGGCGTATTCTTATTATATGACAAAACGAGATTCTTCGGATAATATTAATCACGAAGCGCATTTTTACGGAGCAGTTTACGGTATGCTCTTTACCATTGTTTTTAAACCAAGTTTAATTCTCTACTTTTTTAATGCATTGATACATTTCTAGTATTAAAAAATAAAACCAACTCTAAAATCAAGCGGTGTAGGCCTAAAAGTTGTTGAATAAGTTGAAAGGTTTGCATTAACATCGTATGCCTTCCATAATAAATCATACAATACCACAAAATAATAATTACTCTGAAAAGCTCCTCCTCCTAAAAACAATTGATTTCCCCAAACTCTTTTTGGTGGGTCGTTATAATATCCATTGTAACTTTTAAAATTTATAGGTGCATATTCTCCAAAGAGAGCAACGTTTCCGAAAAGTTGTTCCTTAGCAAAAATATTTAACCCATAGGCATTATCGCTCACAGTAAATTGTCCGGCACTCGAACCAATATTCATTGATTGATAAATATAAGTAATTCCTGCACCGGGCATAAATCTTTCGCTTACTTTATAACCAATCCAAGGTTGTATATGAAAATATGAATACGTTCCAAACATAGCCGAAATTCCACCTCCATATTTTATCTTATCGGTCCATGGTTCAGTGTTATCTTTCTTCATCTCATCTTCTTTTTGTTGTTTATCGCTATCCATTTTTTGAATCTTACGCTGAGCAAACAACGAAATATTTGTCATCATCAATAGGCTGAATACGATATATAGTTTTGTCTTCATGACTGTAAAAATTAAACTGGAATGATTACTTAACGCATTTATCAAAAGAAAAATACGGTGCACAAAAATATTTATTTAGTTTGTTTAAAAATGCATTTGAGGTTTATTTTGCACCTCTTTAATAAAAAAAATAATATGAACAAGATTCACAACTTTTCTGCTGGTCCTGCAATTCTTCCGCAATCAGCTATTGACGCAGGTATTGAGGCATTGAAGAATTTTTCAGGAATGGGACTTTCTCTTATTGAAGTTTCTCACCGAAGCAAAGAATTTGAAGCAGTTGTTGATGAAGCAACAAAATTGGTAAAAGAAATTTTAAAACTGAATGATGATTATGCGGTAATATTTCTTCAAGGTGGAGCAAGCATGCAATTTGATATGATCCCATTTAATTTTTTAGATGAAGGCGAAACTGCCGCATATACTAATACCGGTGTTTGGGCAAGCAGAGCGGTTAAAGAAGCTAAATTTTTTGGAAACGTAAATGTTGTTGCAACCAGCGAGGATAAAAATTTCTCTTATATTCCTAAAGGATTTTCAATTCCTTCAGACTCAAAATATTTTCATTGCACTTCAAATAATACCATATACGGAACTGAAATGTTCAGTTTTCCTGAAACTTCTGTGCCGAAGATTTGTGATATGAGTTCTGATATTTTTAGTAGAAATATTGATGCAACACAATTTGATTTGATCTATGCTGGAGCCCAAAAAAATATGGGTCCTGCCGGAACAACTTTAGTTATCATCAAAAAATCTTTCCTCGAAACCAAAAGAGCAAAACGTAAAATTCCAACCATGTTGGATTACAAACCGCATATCGATAATGGTTCGATGTACAATACTCCAAGTGTGTTTGCAATTTTTATCTGTATGCACACTTTGCGTTGGATAAAAGAAATTGGTTTGGATGAAATGGAAAATAGAAACAAAGCAAAGGCTGAATTGTTATATAATGAAATTGATAGAAATACAATGTTTACAGGAACTGTTGCCAAAGAAGATAGAAGTAGAATGAATGTAAATTTTGTTTTGAATAATAAAGAGTTTGAAGATGAATTTTTAAAACTTTGCAAGCAGAAAAATTTAAGCGGATTAAAAGGACATCGTTCGGTAGGCGGTTTGCGTGCTAGTTTATACAATGCATTGCCAATTGAAAGTGTACAGGTTTTGGTGGATGTGATGAAAGAGTTTGAGATAAACAAGTTGAATGGTTGATAAAGTGATTGGTTAATATGTATTCGTCATTTGAAGAATTAGAAGTTTGGAAAGAATGCAGGAAACTTAGACAAATGATTTCTGTGCTAACTAAGAAATTTCCTGAAAGTGAAAAATATAAACTTACTGATCAAATCTTGAGGTCATCAAAATCACCTTGTGCAAATATTTCAGAAGGTCATGGAAGGTATCATTATCAAGAAAATATTCAGTTTTGCAGAATTGCACGAGGTTCATTAAGTGAAACGCATAACCATTTAACCGATGCTTTAGATGAAAGATATATTTTAAACGAAGAATATGAGATTCACGTTAATCAAATTAAACTTTGTATTCGTTTAATTAATGGTTACATCAATTATTTAGAAAAACAAAAAGCAAACAAATAACGCCTATCAACAATTCAACCAATAACAAATCAACCAATAGTAAATGACAAAAATTTTAGCAAATGACGGAATTGATAGCAACGGAAAAAAAATCCTTGAAGCTGCAGGATTTACAGTTGTTACAGAAAAAGTTGCTCAGGAAAATTTAGCAACAGAATTAAAAAATTATGATGGTGTTTTAGTTAGAAGTGCAAGTAAAATTCGTAAAGATATTATTGATGCTTGTCCAAATTTAAAACTCATCGGACGTGGTGGTGTTGGAATGGATAATATTGATGTGGAGTACGCAAAACATGCAGGAATAAAAGTAGTGAACACTCCTGCTTCTTCCAGTATTTCTGTTGCTGAGTTAGTATTCGCACATATCTTTTCAGGTGCTCGTTTAATACAAATTACAAACCGTGTGATGCCCGAAAAAGGAAATGCGGAATTTGGAAATTTGAAGAAAATTGCCTCCGAAGGAATTGAATTGAAAGGCAAAACAATGGGCGTTTATGGTTTTGGAAGAATAGGGCAGGAGGTTGCTAAAATTGCCATCGGACTTGGAATGAAAGTTCTTGCTTTCGATCCTTTTGTTGAAGTGGTTGATTTGAGTTTGGATCTTCCTGCACTCGGACAAAATTCACGTATCAAAGTTTCTATCAATACAGTAAGCGAAGAGTCAGTAATTGCCCATAGTGATTTTATTACTTTTCATGTTCCGTTTAACGAAGGTGATAAAGCGATAATTGATACTGCGAAAATGGCAAAAATGAAACGTGGTGTTGCTCTAATCAATTGTTCTCGTGGCGGTGTGATAAGCGAAAAAGATTTGTTGGAAAATTTAAATTCAGGACAAGTTGCATTTGCAGGATTAGATGTTTTTGAAAAAGAACCTCCTGTAAATATGGATATTTTAAAACATTCACATGTTTCGTTAAGTCCACATATTGGAGGCAGTACCAAGGAAGCTCAAAACAGAATTGGAATTGAACTTGCCGAAAAAGTAATCGAGTTTTTTAAGAAGTAAAATAGCCACTAGCTTTTAGCCACTAGCAGTTAGCTCAATTGCCAGAAGCCAGAAGCTAGCAGCCAAAAGCTAAACAATGGCAACAATCAAACCCTTCAAAGCCTTACGACCATCAAAAGAAAAAGTTGCTCAAGTTTCTGCGCAACCATATGATTCAAGTCATCCCGAAATCTCCTACAACGAATTTCATGATAACCCATTGAGTTATTTACATGTGGTAAAACCTTATATGAATTTTGGTGGAAGAAAAAATGTCGAAAAATATTTTCCATTAGGAGCCGAAAAGCAAAAAGAATTTAAAGAGCAAGGTGTTTTAATAAAAGATGAAAAGCCTTCTTTTTATATTTATAGAATGATTAAAGGAAGTAAAGCTTCAACAGGTTTAATTGCTTCTGCTTCTGTTGATGATTACTTGGATAATCATATTCTGAAACACGAAAATACTTTAACAGAAAAGCAAAACGAACTTGCCGAACATATTCGTTTTTTCGACAGTTTAGGAAATCCTGTTTTGCTCACTTATCCTGATAATACAACCATTGACGATATTCTTGAAAAATATATTCAGCATCATGTTCCCGAATATAATTTTATCAGTTTCGATCAGGTAAAACATAATATCTGGGTAGTAAATGCCGATGAAGATATTCAAGAAATTGAAAAAGCATTTGCAGGAATGAGCAATCTATACATTGCAGATGGACATCATCGTTCTGCCGGTTTTGCAACTTATGCCCAATCGATGCGAGATGATAATGAAGGTCATCAAGGAAACGAATTATATAATTTTTATCCAGTGTGTCTGATCCCATTTTCAAAGCTTCAGATTTTTGAATATCATCGATTAATAAAAGACGAGCAAACAATTTCTCATCCTGATTTTTTAAATCACTTGAAAAAATATTTTGATAAAACATCATGTGGAGACATTCCCGTTCAACCATTAAATAAAAGAGAATTCGGAATTTACTTTAATCATCATGCGTATTTGTTAAAACTTAAACCCGAATTTGAGAATGCTATTTCAGGTGTGCTCGAAAGTTTAGATGTTGCCATTGTGGAGGAATTTCTTCTTAAACGAATTTTTAATATTACTGATTCGAAAACCGATAAGCGTTTATCTTTTTTAGATGGAAGTAAAGGTATCGGTAAGATACAACAGGCAGTGGATAATGGCGATAATAGCGTGCTTATTACATTATATTCTACCAGCATAGATGAAATAAAACAAGTTGCAGAAAACAATTTGATTATGCCTCCAAAATCAACATGGATAGAACCAAAGTTGAGAACAGGATTGATTATTTATGAAACGATTTGATGAAAGGAAAGTTGATATGTGATTGGTTGATTAGTTGATGAAGTTTTAAGATTTGTATTTAAAATAACATGTATCAACCTATCAACTAATAACTCAATAAACCAATAAACACCATGCAAAATACCAAACAACAAAAATTAGATGCCTTCTCGCGATTGCTAGATATCATGGATGAGTTGCGTGCAAAATGTCCTTGGGATAAAGTGCAAACCAACGAAACACTGCGTCATCTTACCATCGAGGAAACTTATGAATTGGCTGATGCAATTTTAAAAAACGAACCTCAGGAAATTAAAAAAGAGTTGGGCGATGTGTTATTGCATATTGTTTTTTATGCAAAGATCGGAAGTGAGAAAAATGATTTTGATATAGCAGATGTGATGAATAGTTTATGCGAAAAACTCATCAACCGTCATCCTCATATTTATGGTGATGTAAAAGTAGAGAATGCCGAGCAGGTAAAAGAAAATTGGGAGCAGATAAAACTGAAAGAAGGAAATAAAAGCGTGTTGAGTGGCGTTGCCAAAGGAACTCCATCCATCATCAAAGCGTTACGCATGCAAGAAAAAGCTGCACAGGTTGGATTCGATTGGCCAACTGCAAAAGAAGTTTGGGCAAAAGTGGATGAAGAATTATTGGAGTTAAAAGAAGAATTTAAAGAAAATATTTTATCAGATAAAACAGAAAATGAATTAGGTGATTTTATTTTTTCATTGATCAATCTTGCTCGAAAATATAATATCAATCCTGATGATGCATTGGAAAA
>CAIUEQ010000310.1 GCA_903898215.1 uncultured Bacteroidota bacterium
GAACTTTGTGGTTAAAAACAAAAGGTTAAAAGTTTGCTATTACTTATGTTCCGAGTACACATATTCCCTATTTATTAGTATTGGTCATAAAACAGAAAAAAGTTAATATTATTTAACAAAAAAAAACTTCAAAATATAAAGTTTGAAGTTTTTTTAAATGATATTAAATCAGGTGTTTCATATTATTTATTCATCTGATTTATTTTTTAATTTCATCAAAAGAGAATATGCTCCTTTTGTTACGATCTGTTTATTGGCAAAATAACTGAAGTTCTTAATTTCGATATTGCCTTTATCAATTGTTCCTGTTTCCACTTCAATAATTTGAAATTGATTCTTTGACAGTGCCACAAAAACATATTGCTTTGATTCAAAATAAACAACAGCATCTTCAGATATTGTATTTACGTCATTATTTTTTATTTCGATCTCGGCATTCATATACATTCCCGGTAATAGCGTTTTATCATATTTTTCAAAATGACAATGTACATCTGCAGTTCTTTCGGGTGAAAGATCTTTACTGATAAGTATAATCTCGCATGGATATTTCTTATCGGGTTGATTATTTGTAAATGAAAAAACCTTTTGTCCTATAGACAATTGATTTACATCTTTCTCAAATACTTTTAAGTTAAGATGAATATCGTCAGGATTTACAAGTTCAAATAATATATCGGCAGGATTCACATATTTACCAATATTCACATTCACTTTCGAAACAAAACCATCTATAGGAGAATAAATATTTACACTCTTTGATATAGTATTTGAGGTAACTATTTGCGGATTTAAATTAATCAATTTTAACTTTTCGGCCAAAGCACTTAAAGCAATTTTTTGATTATTGTATTCCATTTGAGTTTGCTGAAACACCTTATCACTACTTGCTTTACTTTGATTTAATTCTTTATGTCTTAAATATTCAGCTTCAGCAAATACCAATTTAGACTTAGTAGTTAAATAATCCTGCTGCAACTGAATGTATTGTTGATCTTCCATTGTTGCTATCACTTCACCATTTTTAACATGCATGCCCGGCAATAGTTTTGTTGATTTCAAATAACCTCCTAATGGCATACTTACAGAAACCATATTTTGAGGTGGCACATCAATTTTACCGTTTACTTTTATGATAGTTGAAATATTCCTGCGCTCTAATTTTCCAAGTTCAATTTTCACAGATTGAAGTTGAGCATCTGAAAGTGTAGCAACATTTTCAAGTGCTGGAACTTTTTCAGAAGCTTTATCTTGATTCTTCTTACTCCCACATGCAGTAAAAACGATTAGGATTAAAATAATTATTATGTTTTTCATTCTGTTTTTTATTTCGTTATTAAATAATTAATTGTAATGATGCTTTCATTTAGTGCCTTAACTGCTTCCAAATAATTTGCTCTAATTGCTATTGATTGATTAGTAAGTATCACCCAATCTAAATAATTGATGTCACCATTTGTAAATTGTTTACCCGCAGTTTCTTGAATAATTTTAGAATTCAAAAGGGCTGTTTTTTCAAAATATGAAACTGCTTGTAAATTTGTTTGGTATAGCATAAGCGCATGTTGATACTCAGAATTAAATAATCGCATTTGTTGCAGTAAATTATTTTCTGCAATTGTTTCAACTACTTTTGATCCATTTACTCTTGCTTTCTGCGAGCCGAAAAATATTGGAATACCAAGACTAATTTGAGCCGAGTTAAAACGCGTTGAAGAATTATAAACCATATTATCTGCACCTGTACCTATTATGCTCATACTATAATATCCAAAGCCGATATTTGGTAACAGCTTTGATTTTTCAAGTTTTGTATTTGCTGAAGCTGCTAGCTTTTGCTGTTGCAATATTTTAAGTAAAGGATGGTCAGTTACAATTGAACTATCACTTTTTGAAGAAAATATTATTTTCCTTTCGAGTGACTGAGGTTCTAGATATGAAGGGCTATTGACCAATAATTGGAATTGTAATTTTGATAACTCAATATCATTTTGTAACATTTTTAATTGCAATTGAATATTACCTCTTTGAGTCTCTGCGGTTGTTTTCTCAAGGATATTACTTTCTCCTGAAGCCAAACGTAAATTAGTTTTATTCAAAAACTCTGAATAACTGCTGTCGGCCTTTTGAAGTAATATTTCTTTATCTCTTAAATAAATTATTCCATAAAAAATTTGTGTAACAGCTTTTCTGATTTCTGCTTCTTTTAATGAAACACTTAATACTGCAGTTTTCCATTCTTCATTTAACACTTTCTTTTGATTAGAATACACCGTTGGAAAACTGAAAGATTGAGAAATCCCATAACGTGAATCAGTATAAGAACTATTAATTTGTCCCGACTCGGCACTAAAATTTGTTTGAGGAATATTAACTGACGACTTGATAAGTTTTTGTTGATATTCAGCTTTCAGTTTTTCATTTTTAACAGACAAATTATTCTTCATTGCCAAGTCAATTGCAGTTTGAAGTGTGATGGAATTTTGTGCAGTAGTGATTTGATAATTGAATAAAAGATACAAAATAATTGCAATTACTTTCACTGGAATTTTCACTTTCCCTACCCTTTCAAAAAGGATATAAAGAATAGGTAAAACAAAAAGTGTAAGCAATGTTGCAATCATTAATCCTCCAATAACAACAGTAGCCAAAGGTCGCTGCACTTCTGCTCCGGCACCGGTACTTATAGCCATTGGTAGAAAACCTAATGAAGCAACAAAGGCCGTCATCATCACTGGGCGCAAACGAATTTTTGTTCCCATCAAAACAATACGATGAAGGTTGGATAATCCATCTTTTTTTAACCTATTAAACTCCGCAATCAATACAATTCCATTTAAAACAGCTACTCCAAATAAAGCAATAAAACCAACACCTGCACTTATACTAAAAGGCATACCTCTAAGAGCTAACAAGAAAATACCTCCAATGGCAGATAATGGTACTGCAGTAAAAATCAGCAAAGCTTGTTTAACAGAATTGAATGCAAAAAATAATAGTATAAATATAAGAAGTAACGAAATCGGAACAGCAACCATCAATCGTTTCTTTGCTGCATTTAAATTTTCAAATGCTCCGCCATAAGTTAAATAATATCCTGTGGGCAATTTGATTTGAGCATTTAATTTTTGTTCCAATTCGGTTACAATTGTTTGCACATCTCTACCCCGAACATTAAAACCAACAACAATTCGTCTTTTGGTATCTTCTCTTTGAATTTGATTTGGTCCATTTTTAATTTCAACAGTTGCTAATTGATACAATGGAATTTGAGTACCATGAGGAGTTGGAATAAGTAAATTTCGCACATCTTCAATGCTTCTCCGTTGGTCGGTTTGCAATCTAACTACCAAATCAAATCGCTTCTCTCCTTCAAATACTAAACCAGTGCTTTGTCCCGCAAATGCAGTATTTACAACTTTATTTATCTCTTCAATATTTAAGTTATACTGAGCAATATTTGATCTGTTATAATTAATAATTATTTGAGGCAATCCGGTAACTGGTTCAACAAATAAATTCTGACTTCCACTTACACTGTTTACAATTTTTCCGATCTTTTCAGCATAAAGTGCCAGAGTATCTAAATTCTCACCGAATATTTTACAAACAACATCTTGTTTTGCTCCGGTCATTAGTTCATTAAATCGCATTTGTACCGGAAATTGAAAACTATAAGTAACTCCAGGAACATCTTGTAATGCATTACTCATTTTTTCGGAAAGTTCATTAAATGTATGAGCAGAAGTCCATTCACTTTTATCTTTTAAAATAATAATTAAGTCTGCAGCATCAATAGGCATAGGATCTGTAGGAACTTCACCGCTTCCGATTTTTGTGACAACTTTTTCAACTTCTGGAAATTTTTGAATAAGAATATGCGCAGCTTTTTTTGTAGCTTCAATTGATGTTTGTAAATTACTTCCTGTCAACACTCTTGTTTCTACAGCAAAATCACCTTCTTCCAAAGCAGGAATAAACTCACCACCCAAAGACATGAGAACCACTATCGATATTACAAAAAATGATAGTACTGTAGCCAGAACCGATTTTGGAAAACGTAATATTTTTGATAGTGCATTTTGGTATGCCCTCTCAATACGAATCATTATCCTGTCTGATAAATTGTGTTTATGTTGTACTTTTTTACTAAGTAATAAAGCACTCATCATCGGAACATATGTTAACGATAATATAAATGCTCCCAACAATGCAAAGGCCACTGTTTGAGCCATAGGAACAAACATTTTTCTTTCAATACCTTGCAATGCAAAAGTTGGCAGATAAACTATCAAAATGATTATTTGACCAAAGACAACACTACGAGCTATTTTTTTAGATGAGCTTTCAATTTCACCATCCATCTGTTTTTGAGTGATCAAATTATTACTCAGGAATCTTTTATTATGAGTTATCTGATGCAGGGCTGCTTCAACAACAAAGACCGCACCGTCAATAATTAATCCAAAATCAAGTGCCCCTAAACTCATCAAATTCCCTACTACACCAAAAATATTCATCATGATTATAGCAAAGAGCATTGCCAACGGAATTACTGATGCTATTAAAAAACCGGCTCTTAAATTTCCAAGAAAAATAATCAATACAAAAAGAACAATCAAAGCACCTTCAATCAAATTTGTTTCAACAGTACTGATGGCATTGTTAACCATTTTGGTTCTGTCTAAAAATGGTTCGATAATAACACCTTCAGGAAGCGCTTTTTGAATGAGCACAATTCGCTCTTTCACACTTTTAATTACTTCACTGCTATTTGCGCCTTTAAGCATCATTACAACAGCTCCAGCAACTTCCCCTTCATCATTATAACACATTGCACCAAAGCGTGTGGCGTAACCAATATTAACTTCTGCAACATCTTTAATAAATAAAGGCGTACCATTTTCTGTGGCCTTAATAGATATATTCTTGATATCTTCTTTATTTCCGATCAGTCCCTCACTTCTAATGAACAAAACGGTAGGACCTTTTTCAATATATGCCCCTCCAGTGTTTTGGTTGTTTTTTTCTAAAGCAACAAATACATCATTTACAGTAATGTTATAGGACTTTAATTTATTAGGATCTACAGCAATTTCATATTGTTTAAGCTTGCCTCCAAAACTACTTATTTCGGCTACTCCTTTTACACTTATTAATTGCCTTCTAACGATCCAATCTTGAATGGTTCTTAATTCAGTTTCATCATACTTATTCTCATACCCTTTTTTAGGTCGAACAACATATTGGTATATCTCTCCAAGTCCTGTTGAAATAGGACCTAACTTTGGAGTTCCAATACCATTTGGTATTTCTGATTGTACTTTTTGGAGTCTTTCAGCCACTTGCTGACGTGCCCAATAAATATCAGTTTCGTCATCAAAAACAATGGTAACTAATGACAAACCAAAACGGGAAAAACTTCTAATTTCTTTTAGCCCGTTAATATTACTATTGGCTTGTTCGATTGGAAATGTGACAAGACGTTCGATATCAGTAGCCCCAAACGATGGAGCAACGGTGATTACTTGTACCTGATTATTGGTTATATCGGGTACAGCATCGATGGGAAGTTTTGTTGTTTGATAACCTCCATAACATATTAAGGCAACGGTAAAAAGACCTATAATGAGTTTATTCCTGACGGAAAACTCAATGATTTTACTTAGCATAATTTTCCTGTTAATTTATTTATTTTGATTAATAATAAACATACCTGCATATATAATTATGTAAGTATATCCCATTTAATTTTATAAAATAATTAACTGAATTTTGGCGGTTGCCAAATATTTGACAAGAGAGAAGAATTAAAAAAAGGTTCATCGAAAGAAGGAAAAGAAAGTCTCTCGTGAACAATAATCTTACAAATTTCTGTTGAAAGATTTGAAGGGGCAAAAGCGGAAACATTTGAATTGGTGCAACTTTCATGTGATTTGAAAGGCAATTTCATATCCATATCATTATCACTATCGTTCATGTCACCACTAACATAATGCATACATAAAAAGCCCCACAATGAAGCTTCTTTATTTTCTTTTTGAAAGACATTAAAATGCTCTACCAAAAAAGGCAACTTCACTAACTGATAAAGTTCAGTTGTTGAAATTAAATACATTGACAGAAACAATATTGAAATAAGTTTTTTCAAGCAGGCAAATATAGTTATATGTTCGTATACGATGCAATTAAAGTATGACCCAAAATATTTCTTTTAGCTATTGTAACTTTTACAAGTTATTTAAACTGTATAAATCAAAAAGCCGCTTCTGAGAAACAGAAGCGGCTTTTCAAAATATTAAGCAATGACTACTTAAGTGTTCTTAAGTAATTTATTACTGCCCAACGTTCGCTCTCATCTGCAATTTTCTTTGCAAAAGTTGGCATGTCTTTACGTCCTTCAGTCATCTTATAAAAGATAGCTCCGTCAGTTTCTTTCTGGAAAGCTGGTGTTGTAAAATCACCGCATTCTGTTTCTAACTGAGCAGCTTTTGAACCGTCACCTTTTCCTTTTTTACCGTGACATGAAGCACAATGAGTACCATACAATGTTTTACCATCAGCAATTGAACCTGCATCAGATTTTACGGGGTTTTTCATTTTTTCAAATTTCTCAGGTACTGCCCAAGGTTTGTTCGGAAAAGTAAAAGCTACAAGGGTTGCACTTACCACAAATACGCTAACTATAAAAGTTAGTGTTGCTGTTTTAATTTTTAATGATTTCATTTTTCGAAGTTTAATTTAGATTTATTTTTTGATTGCAATTATATTAATATTTTCTAGTTACAAAAACTATTCCTTAGTGTTAAAACCGATTTTCATTACTTTTACGACAACAAAAATCAAATAAATTAGAACACTCCAAACAATTCCAATAACAATGTATGCCATACCTATTAACCAAAGGGGTGATTTAAATCGAGCTGAATAAAGAGTTCTTTTGTCAAAATCATTAATTTTCTCAACTTTAACTCCCCATGGGGCAATTTTTTCAATAATTAAATTACCATATAAGTCGTTGTCTTCAACTCTGGCTACAAGAGTAATATTTCCGTTATCATCACCTGGCAATGAAACTCTACTGAACTCTGCAATAACCTGACCTGTACTGTCAGTAGTATAAGTCTCTTCCTTTCCGGCATTAAGCACACTTGCATGTCTAAGAATACCGGCTTTAGTTTCAACATCTTTAACCGGAACCCAAACATTATCTTTAAACTCAAGAACTTTTACAACAATATTTTTGGTTTCGCCATCACTCAATGTATCTATCAAAATTTTTGCTTTTGTAATTTCTATTTCAGTATTGCTTTCTGAAAATTCTTTTGTTGCAGCAGAAACAGCTGTAAATGTATGTTTAGGTGAAGCATCCCATAATGTTTTTAATTCTTTTGGAATTATAGCAACAGCATCACCCCTATTATTTGTGGTAACTTTTCCTACAAGATTTTTAGGAGATTCTTCATCCATATAAACATTTAATGTTATACCGGTTACCGATTGAAGTTTTCCTTCAATTTTAGAATTAGTATGAACAGTTAAGTATGGGATTTTATTATTGAACATAAAATACTTAAAAGCCACTTTCAGTGTGTTTTGAGCCTTAACAGCCGAGTTTCCTGCTAACAGAAAAACAATAAATATGATACTTATTTTACTTAACTTCTTCATCATGATTTTGTTCAATTATAGTTTCGTGAATAGGGATAATTGGAAGTATCCTTACAAAAAATGTCATTATCAGCAATGCCCCGGCAAGTGAGCCACTAGTTATTGCCCATTCCTGCCAGGTTGGAACATAATGATGATAACTCTCAGGCACATCTGTCATTGGTAAAAATGGATGTAATAAAGTTGGTGTTACTATAATAAAACGTTTTCCCCAAGCTCCAACTACAACCATTAATCCTGCAATAAACATTGGCAATGGTTTTCTCCCTTTTTTGAAAATTAAAATAAGAATTGGGATCAACATACTAAATGAGATAGCAAGCCAGAAAAGAATTGCAAAATGACCTGAAAAAAGCCCCATCAAATGCTCTGCTTCCGACTTTTTCATTTTATATGCAGGAACCAAATATTCGTTAACATTAAAATATAAATAAAGTAATGCAAGTGCTACAATTACTTTTCCCATGATATCAAAATGTTTCTCTGTAATGTAGTTTTCTAACTTATAAGCTTTGCGAAAAACATACATTGCTACAGCAACAGCGCCTGATCCAGCAAGAAAAGCTCCAGCTATAAAATATGCTCCAAAATTGGTACTGTCCCATCCCGGACGATATGTTGTAGCAAATAACCATGAAGTAACAGTATGTATACAAAATGCAACCGGAATAATTATGATAGAAAGAATACTTATTGCTCTGTTAATAATGCTTTTTTGCTCTTTCGTTTCTTTCCAATAAGATCCCATAAAAGTATAAATCTTATGAATCCATGGTGCATTTTTACTTTTATTCTGCAATAAGATTTTAATATCAGGAAGTAATGGAAAATATAATAACATGACACTTATTAGGAGATAAGTACTAATTACAATAACATCCCAGATAATAGGAGACTGTAAACGCCCGTGAAGAAAGATATTCATGAACTTTTCAGGACTCCCCATATCCACAATAATGATAATTCCTGCAAATACGATAGCAGAAACAGCAATAATTTCTGCTATTCGAGAAATTGGTGTACTCCAATGAACATCAGCAAGCCTGAAAACAGCAGTAATTAATGAACCTACCAAGCTAATAGCTACAAAGAACACAAAGTTTGAAATGTACA
>CAIUEQ010000311.1 GCA_903898215.1 uncultured Bacteroidota bacterium
ATCTAGATTTGATTTTTTATAAACACTATTTCGAAGATTTTTTTGAGAAGCAAAATATCAAAGTACAAGAAAAGATAGATTATGTTCTATTTGTTCTAACCCATGCTGACAGAGTTCCTGAAAAATTCTTGAAACATATTGAGGGAACAAAAGGTCTTTATGAAATAAGAATTGAATTTGGCAGCAATATTTTTCGAATATTTTGCTGTTTCGATCAAGGTAAAATTGTTGTATTGTTCAATGGATTTCAAAAGAAATCGAATAAAACACCGACACAAGAAATTGATTTAGGTTACAAATTAATGAAAGAATATTTTGATACTAAAAACTAAAACCGTGAATATTAAAACTAAAAATATAACAACATTTGACGAGCACCTGAACAAACGATACGGCAAACGTGGCTCTGAAAAAAGAACAGAATTTGAAATTAAAGCAAAAGCATTTTTAATTGGTGAAGTAATTAGAGATGAAAGACATTTAGCGAAGATGACACAAGAACAACTTGCAGAAAAAATTGGAGCAAAAAAAAGTTTTATTTCACGAATAGAAAATGGCAAAACCGATATTCAACTTTCAACTTTATACCGATTAATAGAATTTGGACTTGGCCGTGAAATTGAAATATTGGTACGCTAAAAAAATTGCCACGTGCTTTAGCTCGTGGGTAAAATATTAATGTGCCATAAATGTCTTTAGCCAAAAATCTGGCGATATATTTTACTCAAAATTTCATTCTTGAATTTTCTGATTTGTATTGATACATTTGATTTCTTAGAAAACAATCATGCACCAACAAATAACACATAAGGCTTTTAACATTATCGTAATAGTTGCGGCACTGGGATATTTTGTGGATGTATATGATTTGATTCTTTTCAGTATTGTACGTGTTCCAAGTTTAAAAGATCTTGGGTTAAGCGGTGAAGAGCTCACTACTACAGGTATCAACTTACTAAATATTCAAATGATTGGAATGTTACTTGGAGGAATTATCTGGGGAATTCTTGGCGACAAAAAAGGAAGATTATCGGTTTTGTTTCTTACCATTTTATTGTATTCACTGGCAAATATTTGTAATGGATTTGTTCAAAATCTGACACAATATTTTGTTTGCAGGTTTTTGGCAGGACTCGGATTAGCAGGAGAATTAGGTATTGGTATCACTTTGGTTTCTGAAGTAATGAGCAAAGAAAAACGTGGAGTAGGAACAACAATTGTTTCGGGGATAGGAATTGCCGGAGCGGTAGGCGGATTTTTAGTTGCCGATTTGTTTGACTGGAGAGTAGCTTATTTTGTTGGAGGAGGTTTAGGCTTGGTACTTTTGTTTTTAAGAATTTCGATGTATGAATCGGGAATGTTTTCGAAACTTAAGGAAAGCAAAGTGCATAGAGGAAATTTTTTAAGTTTATTTTCAAGCAAAGAGCGATTTGTAAAATATATAAAATGCATTCTTATTGGTGTGCCGGTATGGTTTGTAATTGGTGTATTGGTAACTCTTGCGCCTGAGTTTGCTTCCATAAAAGGATTGAATGTTGTAGGAACAATTTTAGGTGGCAAAGCAGTCATGTATCATTATGTTGGAGCTTCCATTGGAGCTTTTCTCACAGGCATTATCAGTCAATATCTAAAGTCGAGAAAAAAGGCTTTACTCATTTCATTGTTTACTTTATCTCTTACAATGATGTGGTACTTTTTTGCAACCGGAGTGAGTGATACTCTTTTCTATTTTATTTTATTTTTGATTGGAATTCCAAATGGATATTGGTCGGTTTTTGTTGTTACAGCCTCTGAACAATTCGGAACAAATTTGAGGGCAACAGCAACCACCACTATTCCGAATTTTGTGCGAGGAGCAACAGTTGCCGTTACAACAGCTTTCAATTATTTTAAATCAGGTTCGTTTGGAATTTTAGGAGCAGGAATTTCAGTAGGGATTATTGTAATGGCTTTGGCATTTTATTCTTCTTTCACATTAGAAGAAAGCTATCATAAAGACCTTGATTATTACGAAGACTAATTATTCGTAACACCCAATTGTTGGTGCAGATAAATTTCGGCTTCTTCCTTTAAGGTCAATTGAAGTATTTAAATAAATTCCTTTTCCTTTTGCAGGTGATGACGTTGAAATATCCAGATCGTTTTTTGTATAATCATTGAACTTCGGATCCTTGTTTATGATATTGTTGAAAGTTGTATTTCCCAATGAATTTGATCCTGCATAATCTAAAGTTTTAAGAATACAGTTTTGGAAATAGCCTTTTCCGGTGGCATTGCCGCCACTTGAGTTCGTGTTCAATAAAATTTCATCATCCTGACTTCCGTAAATGATATTATTTTTTAAATCGAAGTTAAGTGGAAAGGCTGCAATAATATTGTTTCCGGAAGCATCGGTATAAGGCGAATTGTCTAATATAAATGTGCGAGTTGTTCTATTAAAAGTGTTTCCGAAAGTTGCAATGGTATTGTGATACAAATGATAATTTCCCCCTAGCGCACCGATAAAAGAATAGTTTCCGCAGTTTGTAATCAGATTATTTGTTGCAACGATATCAGCAGAAAAACCGGCAAGTCCGAAGGCGGTCATATTTTCAATGATACTTTCCTGAAGCAATAATTTTGGATTTTGATTGTTTGAAAACGAATCAACTTCCACACCTATAAATCCATTTTTTATCACCCCATTTTTTATCACATTATCTTTACTGCTTGTGAGAAATCGAACGCCAATCCATTGCCCGGGAACATTTGCATAATCAGGCTCCAAACGATCGCCTTCAAATATCACAGGGTTACTTGTCGTACCATTTACAATTAAAGTTCCCGCAACTAAAAGACAAGATTTTACGTGAGAGTAAATATGTGTTCCGGCATCAATTGTCAAAGTGCAACCACTGGGAACTAATATCGAATCATAAATTACATAAGGGATACCTTGTGTCCAATGCAAGCTGTTTGATGAGCAATCAAGCACCGCATTTCTTAAATAATTTGCTTTACGTGCATAGCCGGCAATATTCACTACTTGTGCATTTCCATTAGTGGTAAAATCAATTTCATCTGCAACTATAAACGGTTTTGTTGGGTCGTTCAATCCGTTTGCGTCAACATACATTTGAACAAAAATAATTAGGCTGTCTTTTCCTCTGATTACTTTTCCCGAAACTGTATTTGAAGGCTGACCATCGATATTTAATTTATAAACACCATATTGATTTCCCTTCAAAGCGATGTTCACTTTTACTGCATCAGCATTTGGATTATAAACCCATACACGTTTTGTAACTGATAAAGGTTGGTTTGTTCCTGATTGAACAAAGACGGTGTCGAACCAAACGGTGTCGGTAGAAAACGTAAGTTTTGCAGAACTATCAGTAGTGATCTGTTCTTCTTTTCTACAAGAAAAAAACACAACTGAAAGAAGTAAAGTAAAAACCGAAAGGCGAATAGTTTTTTTGATCACTGGATGATTTACAACGGTTGTAATATTACGCAAAAACGGTAAAATTATTATTGAAACAAATCTTTCAATGCCGAATCAATGTCATTGAATTTAAAATGAAAGCCAACTTTTTGAATTTTTTCACACGATACATTTTGGTTTGCTAGAATCATGGCGGCCATTTCACCAAATAATAATTTCATGATAAACGATGGAATATTTGGAAGCATTATAGGTTTGTGCAAACGTGCAGCAATTTTTTTTGTGATTGTTTCATTGCTTTCGGGTAAAGGGGCAACAGCATTGTATATGCCGGTCATGTTTTCATCTATGGCCGATTGGATATACATCATACATAGATCGTCAATATGTATCCAACTCAACAATTGTTTTCCGGTTCCCAATGCTGCTCCGACAAAAAGTTTTATGGGCTTTGATATTTCAGAAACAAATCCGCCATTTTTTGAAAGCACAATGCCGGTTCTTAAAATAACAACCCTGATTCCTAATGTTTCAAATTTCAGCACTTCATTTTCCCAATCTCTGCAAACTTCTGCCAGAAAAGTATTCGATGTTGGCGAACTTTCATCTAAAAGTTTTTCACTATCGTTTCCATAAATTCCAATTGCTGATGAAGCAACAATGGTTTTAATTGTATGAGGATTATTTTTTAATGTTTCATACAAGAGTTTTGTAGATTGAATTCGGCTGTTGTAAATTTCTTTTTTATAAGAAGCGGTCCATTTTTTAGCAGCTACTCCAGCACCTGCAAGATGAATAATGGTATCAGTTTCCTTCAACCAACTTTTATCTATTTCCGACTTTTCAATATCCCATTTATATTTTTTAATAGGGGAGCTTGAATCATTTCCACGACCTAAAATTGAAACGGTATTTCCTTTTTCAAGAAGTGTCTCACTTAACCTTTTGCCTACCAAACCACTGCCACCGCTAATAATATAACTTGTCATTTTATTTGTGCTTATCAATTTCAAAACAAATGCAATTGTTTTATGTTTGAGTATCTAAACAAAATTTTAACACGAAAGCTCAAAGAGGAAGAATAAAGCTAGACACACGAAGAGAAAAATTTCTTTTTTGTATCTTGAAATAAACTTTAATAGATGAGCTTAATGCTAAAAAGTTAACAAACATTAAACAAAATTTTAGTTGGGAAATTTTTCTATAAAAGATATTGAAGCTGTTTCGGGAATAAAATGCCATACTCTGAGAATATGGGAACAGCGTTATAATATACTTTCGCCCAAACGCACTGAAACCAATATCAGATACTATGATGATGAAGATCTAAAACTTATTCTTAATATCAGCATACTAAATAAATACGGATACAAAATTTCTGATATTTCAAAAATGAGCAATGAAGAAATCTCCTTGGCGATTTCAAAAATTTCAGAAAATCAAAATGAATTTAGTTGTCAAATTAAAGGGTTAGTGAAAACGATGATGATGTTTGATGAAAAGGAGTTTCATAAAAACATTAGCACAAGCATTGATCAAATCGGACTCGAACAAACGATGCTGCGAGTGGTTTTTCCTTTTATGATTGAAATTGGATTATTATGGCAAACAGGCTCTATTCAATCACCTCATGAACATTTTGCATCTAATATCATCAAGCAAAAATTATTTGTGGCCATTGATGAATGCATTGGTAAATTCGATTCAAAACAGAAACGATTTTTATTGTTTTTGCCCGAACATGAAAAACATTCATTGGGATTATTGTTTGCAAATTATGTGATCAGAAAGCGTGGGCATGAAGTATTGTATCTTGGACAAGATGTTCCATTAAAAGAGTTGAAAGAAATCTTTCACGATAGATATCCGGATTTTATTTTCACCATTCTCACCTCTGCTCACCTCGACCTCGACAAGCAAAAATTCATAGATACTCTTGTAGATAATTGGAAAGATGCCAAAGTGCTTTTATCGGGCAAGCAATTTATGAATGGAGATGTTGTGTTTCCATCAAATGTTATTCTTGTTAAATCTCTTGATGAGTTCATTCAATATATTGATAAAGTTTAATGCCAGATAACATGAATACCTGGATAGAAAAAAACAACACCCTTCAAAAGACTTTTACTTTTGAAACATTTGGAGAGGCAATTACATGGATGATAAAAGCATCCTTTGAAATCGAAAAATTAGACCACCATCCCGCATGG
>CAIUEQ010000312.1 GCA_903898215.1 uncultured Bacteroidota bacterium
GAATACCTATTTTAGCCTTTAATGGAAAAATACCTCACACTGCATAATAGTTAATGTTAAAGCTTTTATACGTATTTACCTTTGCTAAGTAATTTAAATCACTTAGTCAGAATGCATTTAAAACTAACCAAAGTCAACGTCATATTAAGAACAATTTTCTTCCTCTCTACATTTATTCTTTTTAATCTTACCGGTAGCTATGGAGCTAATAGGTTTTCTGTAGCATCGGGTAATTGGAATTCTAATTCTACTTGGTCTGCAACTTCCACAGGAGCTCCAGGTGCAAGTGTCCCTGTTGCAGGTGATGTTGTTACAATTGAGAATGGTAATATTGTTACAGTAAATGTAGATGCTGATTGTGCAAACATTCAATTAGGAAGTACTTCTAAACGTGGTGGTGCTGGAACTTTAACTTTTAATTCGGGTGTTACACTTACCGTGTCGGGTGCTGTTGTTTTAGGGAATACAGGAAGTACTTCGAGGTTTGGTACCATAATAATGACTTCAGGCGGAACTCTTAGTTGTGCAAGCTTAACATCAAACAGCACTAAAGATGTTTTTACAGAAGGTATTGGAACGATAGTCATTACATCAACAAATACTTTTCCGATTGCCAACACATCTGGCATTCTTAATACGTTTAACAATATTGTTGTAAGTGTAGGTACAACCACATTGTTCACAAATACAACTATTACAGGAAATCTTTCTGTTAGCATAGGTGCCACCCTTAATACAAATAATAAAAACTTAACCCTTAACGGTGATTTTACAAATTATGGAACATTTACAGCAGGCAGTTCAAATATTATTTTAACCGGGACAACAGCTACACAAAGTATTTCAGGATTTACAACTACTGGTAATCTATCAATAACTAAAACTACTGGAACTGCTACCCTTTATGGTAATGTTAACGGAGGAGCTTTAATTTTAAATGGAGCAGGAACATTGAATTTAGGAGCAGGACTGAATCATACATTTACTGGTACTTGGACCCGTACCAATGGAACACTTAATGGTGGATCAAGTATTTTAAACTTTTCAATAACAGGTACAGTTGTTTCTGGAACAGGAGGGACATTTACACCTTCAACTGGAACTGTAAATTATTCGGGAGCAGCTCAAAGTATTGCTGCATATACTTATAATAACCTTACTTTATCAGGTACAGGAGCCAAAACTTTTCAAACGGGAACTACAACAGTTAATAGTGTATTATCTATAGAAAATGGAGCAATAGCAAATGCGTTTACAGGATCTTTATCTTATGGTTCAAATGCAACTTTGCAATATAATACTGCGTCTGCAAGAACAGCTGGAGCTGAATGGGTTACTCCTTTTATTGCTAGTGGAGGAATCGCTAATGCTGGTTCTGGTACAATTAACTTCAGGACTTTCATTAACAGGTGGTGATATCGCTATTGGTGCAAACACTTTAACCTTAAACGGAAATTTTAGTGGCTCAACAAATTATGCTTTAGTTGGTGGTTCAACTTTAAATCTTATAATTGGTAATTCAGGATCAATTGGAACAATTTATTTTGATCAGACTACAGTTGGAACAACTAATCGTTTACAAAATTTAACTATTAATAGAAACGGACAATCCGTTACTTTAGGAAACACAATTGAAGTTACTGGAACAGTTACATTAAGCAACGGAACTTTAGCTTCAGCAGGATTTTTAACATTAGTTTCGAACGCTTCAGGTACAGCTAGAATTGGTACAATTACTGGAACAGGCGCAATTACAGGAAATGTAACTATACAACGCTTTATACCCGGTGGTCATTACTACGATCGTGCTTATAGGTTCTTAGCATCACCAGCTTCAGGACAAACTATTGCTGCTGCTTGGCAACAAGATATTCATATAACAGGTGCTGGTACAGGTGGAACTGTTTGTCCATCGTTAAGCGCAAACTCAAACGGGTTTGACAGAAATATTGGAAACACTGCATCAATTTATACCTATTCAGAAATAACTGGTGCTTGGACTCCAATAACTACAACAACCCTTGACACTCTTAAATCAACAACAGCTTATAGAGTTTTTGTAAGAGGAAACCGATCACAAGCCTGCGGTTTACTTGAAACTTCAGGAACTCCAGCGGTTTATGCCACTCCTATTGATGTTACCTTAAAAGCAAAGGGTACAATTACGACAGGAACTGTAAGTACAACTTTAACAAATACTGTTGGAAAAGGTGCCGGTTGGAATTTTGTAACAAATCCGTATCCATCTGCAATTGATTGGAATAATTCTGCTTGGGTATCGGCAAGAGGAATAAATATTAATGCAACAATTTATATTTGGAATCCTACAATAGGTTCCGCAGGCTCATATGCCAGTTATAATACAGCAGGTGGCAGCACTAACGGTGGTTCAAATATTATCCAATCGGGTCAGTCGTTTTGGGTAAGAACTACAGGAAATGCTACTATTACTTTTCAAGAAGCCTATAAAAGCACCGATCAGAATAGTCAAATATTGGGAAAAACCAGTTTGTCGAATAATTTAAAAATCCAGTTAAAAGATAGTGCTGTTTTAGATGAAGCAATTGTATTTAATTATCCTGGAGCAACAAATAACATTGAAAATGTTGATGGCCAAAAAATGGGTTTCACAACTGGATCGATCGCAACATATACTTCTCAAAATGACACTGCTTTAACATATAATGCATTAGACCAATTTTACCCTTCAAATACAGATACTGTTTTTATAAAATCTGGTTTAGTAGCTAGTAAATCATATGTTTTAAATTTTATAGGAGCAAAAAGTTTTTCTAATAATATTCATCCTTACTTATTTGACAGATATACTTCAACTTTAACGGATTTAACCACTATAACCGGTTATAGTTTTACAACAAATACCATTGCAGGTTCTATTAGTCAAACACGTTTTTACATACTTTTCAATGATCCAAATTCATTACCTGTTGTATTGAATAATTTTTCTGCCCAAAAGAAAGACAAATCAGTATTACTGAAATGGAATACATCAAGTGAAATCAACAGTGCTGCTTTTGTTATTGAAAGAAGTAATGATGCAATCAATTTTCAAGAAATTAATACCCTAAAAGCAGCAGGTAACTCTTCACAAAATATTAATTATTCATCAATTGATCTACAACCAAATTTAACTGAAGAAAATTATTATCGTTTAAAACAAATTGACATAGATGGTAAGTTTACATATTCTTCAACAGTTGTGATTGACTTTAAAAATCATGATAACATTCCTTCAGTTAATGTTTGGCCTAACCCTGTTAACGACAAAATAAATATAGGATACAGTGTTCAGCCAAATGAATTAATCGCTTGTGAAATATATGATTTTACCGGAAAGAAAATTTCTGCTTTTTCTTTTGTTTCAACTTCATCAAACGTTTCATCTAAAGACGTATCAATTTTAAATTCGGGAATTTATTTTATCAAAATAAAAACAGAACTCTCTGAATCAATAGTGAAATTTGTAAAATAATTATCTGTTCCAAATCATCTTTTGTCAATCACAAAAATAATTATCTTGCAAGCGTAAATAACGTACGATGCAAATTCAATCACTGATTAAAAAATACGAAGAAAAACAACCCGAAATTGTTTTTGAATGGAAAGACAGCGAAACCGAAGCTGAAGGTTGGTTAGTCATTAATTCATTGCGAGGCGGTGCTGCCGGTGGTGGCACAAGAATGCGAAAAGGTTTGAATAAAGATGAAGTTACTGCTCTTGCTAAAACCATGGAAATAAAATTTACAGTTGCAGGACCTGCAATTGGTGGTGCAAAATCCGGCATTAATTTCGATCCAGCCGACCCAAGAAAAAGAGGAGTACTTGAACGTTGGTATAAAGCTGTAATGCCTTTGTTAAAAAACTATTATGGTACAGGTGGAGATATGAATGTGGATGAAATTCACGAAGTAAATCCAATAACAGAAAGTTATGGTTTGATGCATCCTCAGGAAGGTGTGGTAAATGGACATTTTAAAGTAGATGATTCAGAAAAAACAAAGCGAATTAATAATTTACGTGCTGGCGTTTCGAAACCTGTAACTGATATACGTTTCGTACCTGAAGCAAATGGAAAATATGTTGTTGCTGATATGATTACCGGTTGGGGAGTTGCTGAAGCAGTAAGACATTTTTATGATTTCTGGGGACCTAACTTTTCATATAAGCGTGCAATTATTCAAGGATGGGGAAATGTTGCTGCTGCTGCTGCTTATTATCTTGCAGAAATGAATGTGATGGTAGTTGGAATTATTGACAGAGATGGTGGTGTGATCAATAATAAAGGATTCTCAAAAGAAGAAATCAAACAACTATTCTCAGAAAAAGATGGCAATAGATTATCTGTTGAAACATGCAAAAAACTTAATCTGCAATTTTTACCATACGAAGATATTAATTCAAAAATCTGGGATATCGGTGCTGATATTTTTATTCCAGCTGCTGCATCACGAATGCTTAATCAAGATCAACTTGAGCGTATGATTGCAAATGATTTGGAAGTGATTTCATGTGGGGCAAATGTTCCTTTTGCTGATAAAGAAATATTTTTAGGCTCAATAGGAAACTATGCTGACGATCATATTGCTGTAATTCCCGATTTTATTGCAAACTGTGGAATGGCTAGAACTTTCGCTTATTGCATGAGCGAAAATTTTAAACTTGATGATGAAGAAATTTTTAAAGATGCTTCTAAAACAATCAGAAATGCATTGATGCGCTTACAACAATTTAATCCAAAACGTACCGGGCTTTTGAAAAAAGGTTTGGAACTTGCGATGGTGAATTTAGTGAAATAAAAATACAGAATCGATTTTATAAAAAGCCCCTTGATTTAAAAAGTTAAGGGGTTTTTATTTAAAACTTCGCCCCCACTCCGATATGAAAGGAACGACCATTGGAAGGAATGATTCCAGGCCCGGGATATTCATCAGTTCGTTTTGTAAAATATCTTGAATCAGACAGATTATTTATTCCTCCTTTAAAAATAATATTTCGAATTTTATAGGTTGCCGATAAATCCATTACTTGATAAGCAGGAATAACTCCAATAATTGCATCACTACTTTTTTCAGTATTGTTTGCATCACTATAACTTTTTGAAGTATTGCTTATTTGAAAAGTTACTGACACTCCTTTGATTCCATATGTAATTCCTAATCGATTAATTTTATTGGGTGCGTATTCAACATTATTCCCCTTTAACGAATTTCCAGATCCATCAGTTCCACTTATATATTTTGCATCAACATACGCAAACGAATTAAAAATATTTACATATCCGATCTTTGAATTTTGTTTGAATATTTTCATCGGGTTCAACTCAATATAAGTTTCAATTCCTGTACTTAAACTGTTTCCTGTATTGGTCCGAAAGGTATAAATATTCCCAGTCTTCGAATCAGTTCTATCAAGCAAACCAATACGATTATTATACGCTAACAAAAAGCCCCCAACATCAAAATTTAAAAATTTATCAATTGTTCCTCTCCAACCAAAATCGGCATTATAACCTGATGCATCTTTGATATTTGGGTCAATTTTCGAACTCACTCCCATCGGAGTAAGTGACGAATAATCCATTGGTCGATAAGCTTGTGAGCAGTTCGCATAAATGTTTGTTGTTACCGATATTTTATATTCCATTCCGATACCGAACAATGGAATATTTCTTATACGGGATTCTTTGGTAAACAATTTTAAACTATCAGTAACAAACCCATCTACTGTTGATTGAATATATTCATACCTAAAACCTGGAGTAATAGAAAATTTATTATTTACTCTAAAGATATGTTCAATAAAAGGAGCAAAATTTATTGTTGTAAAATCAAGTGCATATTGAAATTCGGCAGCATAATTAGTCAAATCAAAATCAGTTCCTGTTGATCCTAATCCACCTCCCTGTCTTTTCATCTTTCCATAAAAATATCTGACACCTAAAGCTAAAGAATTATTCATTCCAAGAAATTTATAATTGGTGATCATTCTGGCTTCGGTGGTAGTACTCGAAAACTTTTCTCTTTGCACTTCACGTTGCACAAATTGGTTTGTCAATGGACTTAAACTATCAGCAATTCCGGGACCCCCATCTTCATTTTTCCAAACCAGATTTCTCTCACTAAACAAAAAAGTTGATTTAATATTAAGTGAAGTTTGGTCTGAAAATTTATATTCTATTGATGCATTTAAAATATTCCATGGACTATTAAGCCAATTTCGTTGACGCGTTGATTGCTTGCTATCATTTTCAAATTGATTATCTGTTAACCCACCGGGCATTTGAATTTGATTGCGAATAATGGAATACTCCAATCCTGCTTTTAATTTTTCAGTTGCTTGATATTCTATTTTTGCAAAACCTGTAACTGATGAATTTGTCGAATTTGGTCTCCACCCTATTTGAGTTTTGTATTGAGCATATGCATAATAATTACATTTTTTATAGCTTCCACCAATAGAATTAAATGTATTAACCAATCCAAAACTTCCTATAGTTTGCATTGTTGAAAATTCCAAAACTTTATTTTTAGGTGTTTGCTTCATAATAAAATTTACTACTCCGCCAAACTGGGGGCCGAATTGTAAAGAAGAGGCCCCACGTATTATTTCAATTCTATCAACGGCTTCTAAAGCTGGATTATAGTATGATTCGTTGTAACCAAAAATATCAGCTGTAATATTATAACCGTTCTGACGAGTGTTCATTTCGATAGATTGTGTAGGATTTAATCCTCTTAATCCAAAACCATTTGAAGGAAAACCACTGCCTTCTGTTTCAGAAAAATTCATTCCGGGTATTCTTCCTAAAATCTGTCTTGGATTGTTTTGAGCTTTATTTCCATCAATGTAATCGAGCAATAAAACTTCATTTTTTTTGCCCGAGTAAATCACATTTCCTTTTATCTCAGTCATTCTATCAAAATGCCGACTGGTATATGTTTCTGAAATTTCCACTTCCTTTAATTTGAAATTTTTCTTCAATAAAAAAACATCTCCTAAAATAATTTCTTCATTTTCATTGACAATAAGAATGGTTTTTAAAATTATTTCTTCTTCATTAATTTTTA
>CAIUEQ010000313.1 GCA_903898215.1 uncultured Bacteroidota bacterium
ACAACCCCGATAGCAATCGTGATGGTCTTTGTGGTATAGGTCATGCGTTGACCTTTGTGCCCCTCGTGGTTATCTTTTTATTTACCAACACGGGAAATTGATGTTTATGTCTTGGTTACATATATGCCAAAATTAAAAATTAAGAATTAAAAATTAAGAATTAAAAATTAAGAATGTTTTACAATGGATAACGAAAATATTAATTCATCAAAAGCACCGGAAGCATTAGGACTTTATCCACATGCAAAACGAGTGGGTAATTTATTGTTTCTGTCAGGAATCGGTCCGCGTGAACGTGGTGTTAAAAAAATTCCGGGAGTGGAATTGGATGAAAATGGAACTATTATTTCTTCGGATATTGAAGCACAATGTCATTCGGTTTTTAAAAACGTAAAAAATATTTTAGACGAAAGCGGAAGCAGTTGGGATAAGATTATTGATGTGACCGTTTTTTTAACAAATATGAAAACTGATTTTCCAATATATAATAAACTGTGGGCCGAATATTTTAAAGAAAACCCTCCTTGCCGTACAACCGTTGAAATTAATTGTCTGCCAACACCTATCGCTATCGAATTGAAGGTGATTGCGAGTTTGTAGGTTTGGTTATTAGTTAATGGGTTATTAGGTTAATAAGTTATTGAGTTATTAAATTGTGAGTTCAAAAAATTAAGAATGAAAATATTTTTATCTCTTCTAGTTGCCATTTTTCTTTTCTCAACTTGTAAAAAGGATGATGAAATATATACAACTAAAAATGCAATAGTAACCACTTTGCCAATTGTTGATACTTCATTTACTTTATCTTGTTTCCCAAATCCTTGCGATAGTTTTGTCAATCTTCAAATTAAATTACCCAAAGCGTCTTCTTTAAAAATTGTAATATATAATATAAATGGGAGAATGGTTTACCAATCAACAACTACTATTCAATTAGCTGCTGGGCAAAGCACAATTGGTGTTGATGTGCATAGTTTATTATCGGGACTTTATATTCTTAGATGTGAATTTGATACTTGGATTACAACCAAGAAAATGATAAAAATTTAACTCACAAAAAGGTGATGTAATTTCAATACTTGGGGAATTAATAATTCTTCTTCGCTATTTTTAATTTCAAAATCAGCGTGCTTTAATTTTTCGGCTTCACTAAATTGATTTTTCATTCTGCTAAGTACTTCTTCTTTTAAAATGCCATCACGTAAAATGGTGCGATTGATGCGCAATTCTTCAGGTGCCGTTACCACTATAATTTGTTGAAGTTGTTTATGCGAATCACTTTCAAACATCAATGCAGCTTCTTTGATGATGTATGGATTTGATTCATGAGTTTTACACCAATCTTCAAAATCTTTAAATACAGCAGGATGAACAATTGAATTTAATTGTTGAAGTAAATCTTTTTGATGAAATGCTTTATCTGAAATAAATTTTCGGTTGAGAGAACCATCAGAATGATATGATTCGTTACCGAATATTTTTTTTACACCAATGATAATTTCCGGAGAGGAAACCATCAATACTTTTGCCCTTGTATCGGCATCATAAACGGGGACACCTAACTGCGCAAAAATTTTGCTCACGGTACTTTTTCCGCTCCCAATACAGCCGGTGATGCCTATTTTTTTCAAAGTTTTTAGTTTAGGGTTTGTTGTTTGAGGTTATCAAAACTTCAAACAACAAACGCCAAACATATTTATTTCTTTTCTTCTTTCTTAGGAGCATTCAACACTTGTGATGCTTCCATAGAGATAGATGTTTTATCTACTTTTAATTTTGTTCCTTCACTTTCGATGATAAAATAATTTTCTCCAACGTCAGT
>CAIUEQ010000314.1 GCA_903898215.1 uncultured Bacteroidota bacterium
ATTAAAAGAAGAGCCTTCATTTAGAAAAGAAGGAGAGAAAGTGATTGAACCATCAGAGATAAATGACGATATCATTGTTCAGAAAAAATTTAATCCTTCATGGGTCATCTTAACAAAAGATGGTAAGAAAATAAAATTGTCCATCGAAAAATATTCTATTATCAAACAAAAAAATTAAGCATATCACATGAATCAAAAAACTACTTTAAGCATTTTAGCTTCTGCAGTTATAGGAATAGCATTAGCATTTTATTTTGAAAAGCCGTTAAATCAAAGAGAAAAATTCGGAAGATATTTATCAGAACATCCTTTCAATAATCGGGAAAGAATCGAAATTGAAAACGATGAAGAAAATGAAGGTGACCGTCCGGACTTGGCTTCAGAGCAAGATTTTTTGCGCACCATGAATCCTGTTTTAGGAAGACCAACACCGGAAGTTTTGGCTTCAACCATTCAACAAATAAGAGCTACACCATCACATACAACCATGGGAACTCCCGGAAGTGTTACTGCTCCTTGGGTTGAACGTGGACCAAATAATGTTGGTGGCAGAACAAGAGCAATAGTTTTTGACCCAAGTGATGCTACACATAGAAAAGTTTGGGCTGGTGGTGTAACTGGTGGACTTTGGTATAATAATGATATTACAAGTGCTACTTCATCTTGGATTTCGGTAAATGATTTCTGGGCAAATATTGCAGTTACAAGTATTGCTTTTGATCCGAATGATTCACTTACAGCATACGTTGGAACAGGTGAAGGATGGGGACAAAGCGTATCAGGTGCAAGAGGTGCAGGAATTTGGAAAACTACAAATGGTGGAATATCATGGACACAAATAACTTCAACAACCGGATTTTTTTGGGTTGATGATTTAGTGGTAAGAAATGAAAGCGGAACTAGTGTTATTTATGCAGCAGTTGATGGTGGATATTATGGAGGAAGTTCAAGTGGATTAACAACAGCCGGACTTCAGCGTTCGATAAATGGTGGAAATTCGTGGGCACAAGTGCTTCCAAATATTCCAAGTCAGACGATAAATTATGTTGCTGCTGATATTGAAATTAGTGCCAATAACAGAATTTGGGTTGGAACCAGAAAAAACCCATACACTTCTAGCGACAGAGGCGGTGGAAGAATTCTTTATTCTGATAATGGAACAACTTGGACAACTTCAAATACAACATCCGTAACTAATGGATATGGACGAGTTGAATTAGCATGTGCACCTTCCAATTCAAATTATGTTTATGCAATTATTGAGGACAACCGTGCCGTAAAAGTGATGAAAAAAACTACGGATGCCGGAGCAACTTGGACTACTATTTCATTACCTGTTGATGCTGATAATGGAATTCCTTCTACAGATTTTTCACGTGGGCAAGCGTGGTATGATTTAACTATGACTGTTGACCCAAATAGCCCTACAACTCTTATCACCGGAGCCATCGATTTATTTTATTCAACTGATGCAGGATCAACTTGGGATCAAATCACAAAATGGTCAAACAATAATAATTTATCAGGTTTAACTTGTTCAATGGTTCATTCAGATCAACATGCAATAGTATACAGACCGGGTTCATCATCATCAGTAGTTTTTGGAAATGATGGTGGCATTCATTTTACATCTTCCATCTCAACTGCTGCAACAAATAATGTTATCTCATCAAGAAACAAAAACTACAATGTCACACAATTTTACGCTTGTGCAATGCATCCAACAGCAAGTTCAAATGTGTTTCTTGCAGGAGCACAGGATAACGGCACACAACGTTTTACTTTAGCAGGAGTAAATGCTACAACTCAGATTGATGGCGGTGATGGCGCATTTTGTTTTATCGACCAAACAAGTCCAAGTTACCAAATTGCTTCGTACGTTTATAATACATATGATTTGTCAACCAATGGTGGAGTATCTCTTTCAACTTCGCTTATTGATGATCAAACAACTGGAAAATTTATTAATCCGGCAGATTATGACGACAACCAACATGTTTTATTTTCATGTAATGACGCAAGTTCAATTTGGAGAATAAAAAGTATTACTACTTCTCCTGCCGCTGCCGAAAGTATTACCATCACAGGCTTAACAACTGAGGCAAGTCATATCAGAGTATCGCCTTATACCACAACTTCAAGTACTGTTTTTATTGGAACAGATGCAGGAAAAGTTTTTAAAGTAACAAACGCAAACAGCACTCCAACAACTACAGATATTTCGAGTTCATCTTTTCCAACAGGTTCTGTTTCATGTATCGAAATTGGGGCAAGCGAAAATGAATTACTCGTTACATTTTTTAACTATGGGGTAGTTTCAGTTTGGTATACTTCAAATGGTGGAACAACATGGATTAGTAAAGAAGGAAACTTACCCGACATGCCTGTAAGATGGGCGTTGTTCAATCCACTTAATCGCAATGAAGTGATTCTTGCAACCGAACTTGGAATCTGGAATACTTCAACATTAAATACAACAACTCCTACTTGGACAACCTCCAATAATGGAATGGCAAACGTGCGTGTTGATATGCTCCAAATTCGTAGTTCTGATAATATGGTGATTGCTGCAACACATGGAAGAGGATTGTTTTCATGTAATGGCTTTTCATCAGTTCCTACAATTACTGCAGCTTTTACAACAAGCAAAACATTACCCTGTTTAAGTGATATTATTACCTTAACCGATACAAGCAGTAACTCTCCAACATCGTGGACATGGACCATCACTCCTTCTACTTTTATTTACATTAATGGAACAACTGCAAATTCACAAAATCCAAGAGTGCAGTTTACAGCATCCGGAAATTATTCAGTTTCACTTTTAGTTTCAAATTCATCAGGTACAAGCAGCATCACTAAAAACAATTATATTTTTGCTGGAGGATTGTTATTACCCTATGCAGAAAATTGGGAAAACCCTTCAACATATAAAAATTGGTCTCTCATAAATCATGATACAGTATACAGATGGAACATTTATAATGTAAGCGGAAATGGCACAAGTACAAAGGCTGTTGGCATTGATAATTTTAATTATACGAATGCTTCTATGTATAGAGACGGATTAGTTTCACCTCCTATTAATCTGAATGGATATTCATCTGTAAGTTTATCATTTAAACATGCCTACCGAAGATATGATGCAACGTATCAGGATTCAATGGCAGTTTATGTTTCAACCAATTGTGGTACATCATGGATAAGGGTGGCTTCATTACGTGAAACTCAATTATCTTCACCTTATATTTTTATTACCAATTCCAATTTATCTACCGCATTTACACCTAATACATCAGCTGATTGGTGCGGAACTACCGGTTACGCTTCTTGTAGAACAATTAATCTTACACCTTATGTAGGTGGAACCATTAAAGTGAAATTTGAAAATATTAGTAATTGGGGCAACAACTTATATATTGATGATATTAATGTTACGGGAGTATCGAATATGCCGGCTCCGGTTGCTGATTTCTCGGCAGCGAACACAACAGTTTGCTCAGGAATTTCGGATGCATTTACAGACCTTACTACTAACAATCCAAATACTTGGAACTGGGTATTCAGCCCTTCAACAGTTTCCTTCGTAAATGGAACAAGTGCCTCTTCACAAAATCCTGTTGTTACTTTTCAAAATGGAGGAAATTATACTGTTGCGCTAACTGCTTCAAATACATTAAGTGGAAACACAAAAACAAAAACAAATTATATTACAGTTACACAATCAGTAACTCCAACAATTTTAATAAACTGCAGCAACTCTCCGGTATGCTTCGGACAAAACACCATTTTTACTTCTACTGTTACTAATGGAGGAACTACACCTTATTATCAATGGAAAATAAATGGTGTAAATGTTGGCACAAGCAGTTCAGGATTTTCTACTAATGCATTAATTAATAATGATATTGTTACCTGCGACTTGAGTGGAAATGCAAATTGTACAAGTCAGCCAACTGTTACATCAAATAGTATTACCATGATTGTTACGCCAACCGTAACTCCATCAATTTCTATTAATGCTGCAGCTACAACTTTGTGTGCCGGACAAAATGCTTTATTCTCGTCAACAATTACAAATGGAGGAACAACACCAACTTACCAATGGAAAATAAATGGCACTATTGCAGGAACAAACAGTTCAACTTTTTCAAGTACAACATTAAACAATAATGATATTGTATCGTGTACACTTACAAGTTCAGCACCTTGTGCCATCCCATTAAATTCTAATTCAAATACTATTGGAATGACCATTAATGCCTCACCTGCTGTGCCTACAATTTCACAAAATGCCAATACGTTAACGTGTAATATTTCGGGATTAAATTATCAATGGTACTTAAACAATTCACAAATTACAGGAGCATTAAATCAATCTTATACTATTTTACAAAGTGGAATTTACAAAGTGGTTGTAAAAAATTCATCTAATTGTACAAATACTTCTTTGGATTTTAATGCCTTTAAAACAGGATTGAATGAGATGAATGGAATGAGTAATTTCCTTTTGTATCCTAACCCAATAAAAGATATTGTTTCCTTACAATTCTATCTTACCAAATCAAAAAACATTACATTTTATGTGGTTGATTTGTTGGGAAGAAAAGTATTTGAAGAAGTGAAAGAATGTCAAAGTGGAGCTAACCAACAACAGCTAAATTTATGGTTTTTGCCTAAAGGAAATTATCTGTTACAAATGAAAGACGGCACTTCAAACTTCCAAAGATCAATTAGTATGGAGTAGGTTTTATTTCTAAATTATTTTTTATAGAAAATTTATTCTGTAGTTTTCTTCTTCAATTTTTTGTTCGAGCATTTTACTAAAAGATACTTTACCACATGCTGTTTTATAGGTAAATGAACCGCGAATATTTTTGCAAAACATATTCAACAATAAAATTTACATTTGAGTAGCAATTAGAAATAATATGAATCTTAATACAACCACAATAAGTGCCATTCATGCATCAGGTTTATCAGTTGATTCGGATATTTATTTTACAACGGATACTGCAGAGAAAAAATTTTGGCGAATTGATAACTACGACATTTCAAGTTTAGATGACGGAGAAAAAGTGCTAATAAATGGAGTTGGGCAACGTTTCAAGCCTTATGTTCAGGATTATGTAAACGCTAAATGGTTTGGTGCAAAAGGTGATGGTGTTACTGATGATAAAGTTGCAATTCAAGCTGCAGTTGATTTTGCGATTTTGTATCATATGGGAGAAATACTTTTTCCGGCAGGTACTTATATGGTAAGTGATACAATCAAAATTACAATTCCTAGTTTTGTAACTAAAGGGGCAATAAAAATTAAAGGAGTAGGTAAAAAATCAACAATATTTCAGGGCATTACTTCAAAAACTAATTTTGCTAGTAAATATACTTTTTTTGGTGAAACAGAGCCTTCGGGTTTTCATGTTCCAAGCCTATTAGGTTTTAATCTATGGCCAATTTTTCATGTAAAAGCTGACCCTGATTTAAATTCATATGTATCTTTCGAGCATTTGAGTGTTAGAGGTAATAATATATTTGTAAAAAAAGGTTGGTATACATTTAATGAAGAGGGTGAACCCAAAGTAAATTACTATTGGTTAGACAACGACTTTAATTGTGAGCTTACGGGAATAAAACTAGAGCTTACCGCTATTTTTTATCTCGAAGATGTTGAAATTATTAATTGCCATATTTGTGTGCATTGCGCTGGTGCCCTAGTTTTTAATATGAATAACTTTGTAATAGGTGGATCCTATGGAGCCAACAGTTCTTATATTGGTATTTTTACCGAAGTTAACACCTTTACAATAACTGATTCTTTGGGGGAAACAAATGAAATCCATGTATACTGCAATACCATTACTTTAACCAATGGGCGCATAACCTATTGTGCCCATAAAGGGATTGATTTTGGACAAGGTAGTTTACTTACCATACGCTCTGTTGATTTTGAGCAAAATGGTTCACTTATTAATAACGAGCAAGGCAACCCAATAGGCGATATATATACAGGAGCGGTATTTATTCGCAATGATGTAAACCAAGAACAGACTGTAGCACTAATTAACATCTACGATTGTTGGTTTGAAGCTAATAAAGGCTACACTTTTTATACCGTACCAGAACAAAATACAATACTTAATTTTTATGGTTCTCATTTTAATGCCGGAGGAGGGTATACACAGTATCAGGCTTTGGGTGTGAATTTGGATTTAGGTGTCAATGTAGGTTTTGTAAGGAAAATAAATATCAATGGTTGTTTTAACAATGTATCGCTTACTCCTTTTACAACTAATGCAAATGAAACGATAATATTAGGTTCATCCATTGCTAATTTGTCAGGACCGCCATATGCGCCATTAACAGCGGTTCAAAGTGAAGCCACAAAATTTATATTCATGAGTTAAATATTTTTTACTATTAGAAATTAATATGACTTATATGAAAAAAAACGAAAAAATAGCAGCGAAATTTTTGCTTTTATACTTGATTGCGATGTCTTCGGGGTTTTGCTATTCTCAAAATGTATTAACTTATTTTCCAGAAACAAATGGAAAGGTTTATGCAGTTGCTATAAAGGGCGATACCGCATACATTGGAGGCTATTTCACAATTGTTGGAGGATTGAACAGAAATTATCTTGCTGCTATTAATATTAGAACTGGTGCGGTTTTAAATTGGAATCCTGGATGGATGGATGGTTTTGTAAACACAATTACAGTTAGTAAAACAGCTATATATGTAGGAGGACAATTTTCAATAATTGGCACTCAACACCGTTCATCAATTGCTGCTTTTGATGCCACAACTGGCAACCTTACAAATTGGAATCCTACTTTGGTGATTAAGCAGAGTGGCTTACCAACAGTAAATCATCTTTTATTATCAGATAACAAATTATTTGTTACCGGATATTTTGATTCAATAAATGGACAAGCTATTTTAAAAAACAGTTTTCAACAATTTGCTGTTCTCGATACAGTAACAGGACAAATTTTAAATTGGTTTACACCAAATGGGAATATTTATACTGCAATAACAACTAACAATACCTTTTATGTTGGAGGAGATTTCAATACTATCGGAGGACAAAGCAGAACTGCTCTTGCGGCAGTATATTTATCAAATAATACAATCTCTAACTGGAATCCAAATCCTAATGGTAGGATTTCAAAAATAATAATGAAGAATGGAAAAATTTATGTAGGAGGTACATTTTCAACAATGGGATCAAGTTTTAAAAATGGACTCTGTTATATAGATACTGCTACTGGTTTATCTGGAAACTGGAATCCACTTACTACTGGAAGTCAGATAAACGATATGGCAATAACAAGTGATGCAATATTTTTAATAGGCACAGGTGCAGCAAGTGGTTTGTTCAGTTATGATTTATTGAGTGGTAACAAAATTGATTTTTGGTCAGTAGGTGGAGCAAATCTTACGTCAATTGCATCATATGGTGATACAGTAATTATAGGAGGGAGTTTTTCTAAAGTTGGTTGGGTAAGTCGCAATAATTTATGCGCAGTAACAAGAGGCTTAAGTTTGGGTGTAAA
>CAIUEQ010000315.1 GCA_903898215.1 uncultured Bacteroidota bacterium
TGCGTGAAGGTTGGGGAGTGAAAACACCGGGTGCTTATTGGAAACAAGGAATTTATAGATGGGAAGCATGGATTGATAATGTTTTTGTAGCAGAAAAAATTTTTTATATCGAATCGGAAGGAATAGTAACCGAAACTGTAAATCCTTATTTTAATGTTACCGGTGTTCGTTTATATGAAGGACCGGATTCCAATCTTCCTAAAAAAGACAGAAAATATATGGTAGGGTTTAACTACCACGAAACGCGATATATTTGGGTTGAAGTAAGTTGTGAAAATGGTGTTGAAGGTAAAGATACTTGGGCATGTCAAATGTTCTTCAATTTTAAAACTCATAGCGGACTTCTTAAAGGCACAATTGAAAAACTCATTTTTGTAAATACCAAAGAGCCAAATTTTGAATGCGCTATAGGATGGGGGTCAGATCAAAAAGGTACTTGGGGAAATGATGTGTATTCGGTAGATGTAGTTTTCATGGATCAAATTATTGCAACCATTCCATTTGAAGTTGGTGAAGAATTTATTGAAGAAAAAGATCAGATCGTTAACATCGCTCCTAAACCTAAAATCAAATCGTCAACCGATAAATTAAAAACGACAATAGATACTTCTGTTCATAATGTTTTAAAAGAATTAGACGATCTTATTGGTCTTGATTCTATTAAGAAAAAAGTAAAAGAATATACTACCTATCTTAACTTTATTAAACTTCGAAAAGAAAAAGGATTCGAAGATTCGGAAAAAATAAATCTTCATGCGGTATTTACTGGAAACCCGGGAACAGGAAAAACTACTGTTGCAAAAATGCTTGGTAAAATTTATCAGGAATTAGGATTGTTAAGCAAAGGTCATGTGGTAGAAGTTGACAGGAGCGATATTGTTGCTGAATATATTGGTCAAACTGCACCAAAAACAAAAGAGATTATTAAGAAAGCAAAAGGTGGAATTTTGTTTATTGATGAGGCTTATGCGCTTGCCAGAAAAAATGATGATTCAAAAGATTTTGGAAAAGAAGCCATCGAAATATTACTTAAAGAAATGAGTGATGGTGATGGAGATCTTGCCATAATTGTTGCAGGATATCCTGATGAGATGACGAGTTTTTTAGAATCGAATCCGGGGTTAAAATCTCGCTTTAATATGTATTATGATTTCCCTGATTATACTCCGCAAGATTTAATGCGTATTGCTGAATATACTGCTGAAAAACGTGCAATTGTTTTTAGTCCTGAAGCAAAAGAATTTTTATATAAAAAGTTGGTAGACTCTTATCGCGATCGTGATAAATCCTTTGGCAATGCACGTTACGTAAATTCGCTATTGGATGAAAGTAAAATGAATATGGGACTTCGTTTAATGCAAACAGCACATCCTGATGAGTTAAATAAGGAAGAACTTTCAACAATTAAACCGGAAGATATTTCAAAAATATTTGGAGAAAAAGTGAAGAATTATGCTGATATTCCAATAGATGAAGATTTATTGAAATCGGCACTCTTTACTTTACATTCTTTGATCGGTTTAAATAATATTAAACTTGAGATTGATGAGTTGGTAAAATTGGTGCGTTTTTACAAAGAGATTGGAAAAGATATTCGACAAAGCTTCTCATTGCATTCTGTGTTTACAGGTAATCCCGGAACCGGAAAAACAACAGTTGCTCGCTTACTTGCACAAATTTATAAGGCTCTTGGAATTTTAGAAAGAGGAAATTTAATTGAATGCGATAGGCAAACTTTAGTTGGAGGATATGTTGGTCAAACAGCCATAAAAACAAATGAGATTTTAAATAAAGCCATGGGTGGAGTTTTGTTTATCGATGAAGCTTATTCGTTATCTGAAGGAGGTGAAAATGATTTTGGGAAAGAAGCTATCGAAACAATTTTAAAACGCATGGAAGATAACCGTGGTGATTTTATTGTGATCGTTGCAGGCTATACCGGAAACATGAAAAATTTCCTCGAATCGAATCCGGGATTGAGTTCTAGGTTTGATAGAGAATTTACTTTTGAAGATTCAAGTGCTGAGCAATTGGCAGAAATCGCTTTAAAAATGTTTGCTAACAATAGCATTACACCCGAAGATAAAGCAACTGAACATATCAAAGCTTTCATGAAATATTTGTTTGATACCCGAAATAAATATTTTGGCAATGCAAGAAATGTGAGAAAGTTTGTTGAAGAATCAATTCAAAATCAACACTTGCGTTTGGCAAAACTTGAGGCGACAGAACGTACATCTGATATGATTCACGTACTTAAATTTGAAGATGTTGAGAATTTTAAAATTGATTATACAGCTACACCTTCAAAACCAACAATAGGTTTTAAACAAAACCCGTCATAATTTTTCATTCATAGATGAGCTATCGGAAGTTTGCAAACTTTCTACTTTTTATTATTTCTATACTTACAGTTAATCTGATTACAACATTTATTTCAGATTATATGATGAGTTATATGCACTTAACGCATCCTTTAAAAGCAACGTTAATTGGGATGGTATTGATGGTGTTTATTCTTTATCCTGCCTATAATTGGATTGATGAATTGAGTGGAATAATTACAGTAAAAATTTTTACTGCAGGAAGAAATGCAGGAGGAAAATTTCTTGGATTGATATGGGCTTTTTTTGTAGCATTTGGAGTTTTATTTTTATGCTACATGTATATTTGGTTTCATGTTAGAGTTTGGGATTTGTTTTAATGTTGCTCGATAACATTAGCAATTGTTTTTAAGAAATCAGATTTTGTGATGGGCTTAGAAATACAAGCGTCAAAATCATTTTCGTTACTCATATTTGGTGTGATATAACCTGAATACGCTACAATGGGAATATGTTTAAATTTATGATCTGATCGTAAATATTTTAAGAAAAATATACCATCACTTTTCGAGTCGGTTCCTAAATTTAAGTCTGAAATAACCAGATCGTAACTTGATTCTGATATGGCATTAATAGCTTCGGCCACCGAGCTAACTATTTTAATTTCGTAATCATCCATCAAATACAATTCGATGAGTTCCTGATTGATGTCATCATCTTCGAGTGCCAAGATTTTCTTTTTCATAGTTTGTAAATTTTCTATTACGAAAGTATTTGTAAATAATTAAAACCTATGCAATAAATATTCACAATAAATTTTAAAAACAGAATTACAAAGTGATGATTTTTTTAATTATTTCATCAACAGAAAAATTTTCTTGAGTTCCTAAATGCAAATCTTTCAAAACCAATTTTCCTGTTTGCATTTCATTTTCGCCAACAATACATGCGAATGGAATTTTTAAAGCATTTGCATAGTCCAGTTGTTTGCCAACTTTTTTTATGTCGGGATAAATTTCAGATGGAATATTTGCATCACGCAATTTTTTTAAACAGCCTAAAGCATATTGTTGTGATGCGTTGTCGAAGCAACAAAATAAAACTTTTGTGTTTGATGATTTGATAGTTGGTGGAAACAAATTCAACTCTTCCATCACATCATAAATTCTATCCAATCCAAACGAAATTCCAACACCCGAAACATTTGGTAAACCAAAAATTCCGGTAAGGTTATCGTATCGTCCACCACCGCCAATACTTGATTTTAAAGAACCTTCGGTTGATACTACTTCGAAGATAGAGCCGGTGTAATAGGATAAGCCGCGTGCTAAACTGAAGTCGATTTTTAGGTTTAACTGTTTATTAGTTGAATAGTTCACGACTCCGCTCGAACTGACAGTTGATGAGTTGATTTGTTTGTTGTCACTTCGAGCGGAGTCGAGAAGCGAATCAAATGACTTGAAAATAAATTCTAATTCTTCAATTCCTTTTATTCCTTCTTGAGATGATTTTAATTTTTCTTTTAGAGAAAAAAGTTGTGAGATTTGATCTCCTTTGATATTGATGATTTCAAATAATTTTTGAATTTCATTTTCTAAAAATCTTGATAACAATAATTCTTTTGCAACACCCTCTTCACCGATTTTATCTAATTTATCAATTGCAACTGCGATGGTATTCATGTGTTCAATACCTTTTACAACTTCTGCAATTCCAGCTAAAATTTTTCTGTTATTAATTCTCAATTCATAATTCCCAATTCCTAATTCCCGAAATGCTTCATCATAAATCTGAATCAAATCCAATTCATTTAATAAACTATCGCTTCCAACAACATCAGCATCACATTGCCAAAATTCGCGGTATCTGCCTTTTTGCGGTCTGTCGGCACGCCATACAGGTTGCATTTGGTATCGTTTAAATGGAAAAGTGATTTCATTTTGATGCATTACCACATAACGAGCAAACGGAACGGTTAAATCATAACGCAATCCTTTTTCGGAAATGAAGGGGATGGATGCCTTTGAATCAAGGTCAGAAAGTTTTCCTGTATATGAAGGCAGAAATGTTTTATCCATTTCTTCATGATCCATTCCTTTATCATTAAATTCTTTGAGTTCTTTTAAGTAATCTCCAGAGTTCAAAACTTTAAACAATAATTTATCACCTTCATCACCATATTTTCCGGTAAGTGTAGTAAGGTTTTCCATTGTCGGAGTTTCAATTGGCATAAAGCCATACTTGATAAAAACCTTCTCAATGGTTGTTAAAATATATTTACGCTTAGCCACTTGTTCGGGGCTAAAATCTCTTGTGCCTTTAGGAATACTTGGTTTTTGAACTGCCATAATAGTTTCACGAAAATAAGAGAATATTTTTAAACGATGTAACTACTCGATAAATGTGAACTAAAACCCCCTATTTTTGTGGGATAAATTATTAGAAATGAATAACGGAATATTATATGATTTGCCTTTTAGAGAACCTTTACTTGTTGAAGAAATAAATAAATCAGCAAGATTGAAATCTTTTGAAAAAGATGATACTATCATGAATCCGGGTGATGAGATTTTATTTATTCCAATTGTTTTAAAAGGAAGCATTCGCATTCTTCGTTCGGATGAAGATGGTAATGAAGTTTTTCTCTATCATTTGTATCCCGGACAAACATGTGCCATGTCCCTGACATGTTGTCAGGCGGGCAAAAAAAGCATGATCAAAGCTGTTGCCGAAAACCATACCGAGTTGCTTCAAATTCCGGTTCAACTTACTTCCGATTGGTATAAATATGCCGAATGGAAAGCTTATATCAGCAATAATTATAATAACCGCTTTGCGGAATTGATGGAAGTAATTGATTTAATTTCTTTCAATAATATGGACAAACAATTGTTGCATTATATTGAAGAACGTTGTAAAGCAATGCACACAAAAATTCTCGACATCACCCATCAGCAAATTGCCGATGAATTGCACACACACCGCGAAGCTATAAGCAGGTTACTTAGGACAATGGAACAAAAAAAGTTGGTGAAGCTTGGAAGGAATAGTATTGAATTATTAGGTTATTGAGTTAATCAGTTATTTGTATGTAACATTTGTTCCTGACTTTCTGAAAACAGAAAAGTTATATTTGTTTTCTAATCTTAAAATTATGAAAAAAAATATGGGAACTATCGACCGTGTGATCAGGATTCTGGTTGCGGTTGTAATTATTGCACTTTATTTTATGGGCCAAATAACCGGAATAGCAGCAATTATCTTATTGGTATTTGCAGTTGTTTTTATTCTAACAAGTTTCATGAGTTTTTGTCCATTGTATCTTCCATTCGGTATCAATACAGGTGGCAAAAAGGAGTAACCCTAAAAATATTATTCTTTTCAAAAAATCGGGAATGGCATGAAAAGATTGTTGTTCCCTTTTTTTTATCAATCAAACAAATGTTCCAGAGAAATATTTTTTATTGTTTGAAATTTGTACCAGAAAAAACAGAATGAAAGAACAAGTCCTAAAGTATAAAGTTGAATTAATCGGAGTAGCAGTTGGTTTGGTTGGAGGATTTAGTTATTGGTATTTTGTTGGATGTGCAAGTGGAACATGTCCGATAACTTCAAGTCCAACTATCAGTTCACTTTATGGAGGAATGATGGGATGGTTTCTATTCGGTTCATTTAGTAAATCAAAACAAGAAAAATCTAATCAAGAAAAATAAAAACAAAATGGAAAACTTAGGAGAATTAATTAAAAAAGGAGAAGCCGTGGTAGTTGATGTAAGAACACCAGGAGAGTTTATGGGTGGAAATGTTGCAGGAAGTATCAATATACCTTTAAACGAAGTGCCTTACCGCATTGAAGAATTTAAAGGAATGAAAAAAGTAGTGCTTTGCTGTGCATCTGGCGGACGAAGCATGCAAGCAACTCAGTTCTTGCAACAAAATGGAATTGATTGTATGAATGGTGGTTCTTGGATGGATGTAAATTATCATGTTCAATAAATTAAAAAGTAAAGAAATTTAAAAGTAAAGAAATTAAAAAGTAAAGAAATTAAAAATTAAAAATTAAAAAGTTAAGAAATATGATAAACACATTAAAGAATTTATTAGGATTTGGACCAAGTGTTGACTTGTCGGAATTAGTTAAGAATGGTGCCGTGATAGTTGATGTTAGAACAAAAGGAGAATATGCAGGCGGACATGTAAAAGGGTCTATTAATATTCCATTGGATCAATTGAAAAGCAATCTCAAAAAGTTTAAAAGCAAAGACGATGTGATCATCACATGTTGCGCATCAGGAATGAGAAGTGCATCCGCAAAAAGTGTTTTAAAAGGTTCGGGTTATGAAAATGTACATAATGGTGGCGGATGGATGAGTTTAAATAATAAACTCAGATAAAATGAACCTCGAATATTATAAGCAACAGTTGCTTTCCAATTGGAATATCATGAGAGTGGTAAAGTTGTTTTTATCATTTGTTATTTTGTTCCAATCTGTTCAACAACATGATATGATGTTTGGTTTTTTAGGAGGAGTGTTTCTTACACAAACACTTTTAAATATGGGATGTTGTGGTGTTGGAAGCTGTGCAGTTCCTCTTAAAAAAGTTAACACAGAAAATGTTCACGATATTGAATTTGAAGAAATTAAAGAGATCAAATAATGAAAGAATTATTATTTATTGATAATATAAAATGTGGTGGTTGTGCAGGAACTATCAAAAAGGAATTAATGAGTTTTCCGGAAGTGACAAATGTTATAGTTAACAAAGAAGAAGAAACTGTAGATGTGGAATACGAAACAGGAATTTCAATTGATACCATCAAAGAAAAATTATTCAGTCTAGGTTATCCTGAAAAAAATACGGTAACCGGATTTACAAAGATGGCAGCAAATGCAAAATCATATGTAAGTTGTGCAGTGGGAAAATTTAATTCAGAAGAATAAAAAAATAATCGTCTGACGTAAAATGCGTCTGACGTTAAATAAAAAATTATGGCAACATTTCAAGAAATTATAAATTCAGAAACACCGGTATTGGTAGATTTTAGTGCTGAGTGGTGTGGTCCGTGTAAAATGATGGCACCGATATTAAAAGAGTTAGCTGCAGAAATTGGAGACACTGCAAAAATTTTAAAAGTTGATGTAGATAAAAATCCGGAAGCAGCTCAGGCATATCAAATTCAAGGAGTTCCAACCTTAATACTTTTTAAAGACGGAAAAGTTAAATGGAGACAGTCGGGAGTTGTTCCTGCAAATTATTTAAAACAAATTATCGACCAAAATCAATAATCAAAACATGAAAAATATACTTTTAAAATTAAATGCAGTAACAATGATTTTGTTATTCACTTTGGCATTAGCATCTTGTCAAAACACTCCCGGAAAAGGAGGAAAAGTTTCTGTTGATGAGTTTGAGAATTTATTGACATCAACAAAAAATGCACAATTAATTGATGTAAGAACAGGAGATGAATTTGAAAGCGGACATTTAAAAAATGCAACAAACATCAATATTAATGCAGGAGATTTTGATCAAAAAGTAAATGCACTCGATAAATCAAAACCTGTATTTGTATATTGTTTATCAGGTGGAAGAAGTTCAAGTGCTGCAGGATTTATGCGTAAAAACGGATTCAAAATTGTATACGAGATGCCCGGAATTATGGCATGGCGAAGTGCAGGAAAAGAATTAGTTACCGGCAATACAGCTCCAGCTAAAAGTGGAATGACGATGGAAGAGTATAATAAATTAGTTACAAATGAAAAGTTCGTACTAGTTGATTTTAGTGCAGTATGGTGTCAGCCCTGCAAACGTTTATCACCAATTCTAGATAAGATTTCTGCAGAAAGAAAAGATAAAATGATTTTACTAAAAATGGATGCAGATGAAAATCCTGATCTGTTAAAGCAAAAAGGCATTGATGGAATTCCATATCTTGAATTATATAAAAATGGAAAACTTATTTGGAAGCATCAAGGATTTATTGATGAACAAACTTTATTAAGCGAAACAAAATTATAAAAAATTCTCTGCGTCCTCTGCGCCTCTGCGTTTAATTTTACTTGCAGATTACCGATAATTATTCGCAGATATTTTTATATAAATAAAACAAAATTATAATGGACAATTTTTGGGATCAACGTTACAGTGCTGTCGAATATGTTTATGGAAAAGAACCTAACGTGTTTTTTAAATCAGAAATAGATAAGTTGAAACCCGGAAAAATATTGATACCGGGAGCTGGTGAAGGAAGAGATGCTGTTTATGCAGCAACATTAGGTTGGGATGTTTATGCAGTTGATATGAGTGAAGAAGGAAAGAAAAAAGCACTTCGATTGGCAGAAGAAAAAAATGTAACCATACATTATGATGTGATGGATATTAAAGACATCAATTACACTGAAAAAAGTTTTGATGTAATTGCTTCTATCTTTTTTCATCTTACAGAAAATTTAAGAAAACCATTTCATCAGAAAGCAATAAAATTATTGAAAGATGACGGAATGTTTTTAATTGAATGTTTCAATCCAAATCAACTAAAAAATAATTCTGGTGGACCTAAAGATTCGAATTTGTTATACACACAAAATATGTTATCAGAAGATTTTAGTGATTTAAAGATTGAACAAAATATTGAATTACAAGTAGTACTTGATGAAGGCGAATTCCACAAAGGATTAGCTGACAACATCAGATTTATAGCAAGAAAAAAATAAACAAAATGAAATATTTAATAATAGGAGCAGTTGCTGGTGGAGCTAGTACTGCAGCACGTTTACGCAGGTTAGATGAAAAAGCTGAGATCATTATTTTTGAGAAAGGCGAGTACATCTCTTATGCAAATTGTGGTTTACCATACTACATCGGTAACGTAATCAAAGACCGTAATAAATTATTTGTTCAAACAGCAGCAGCATTTAATCAACGATTTAATATTGATGTGAGAGTGCAAACTGAAGTGATTTCTATTGATGCTGAGAATAAAGTTGTCACTGCAAAAAATCAAATTTCCGGAGAGGTATATGAAGAAAGTTACGACAAATTAGTTTTATCACCAGGAGCCGAACCTTTGCGTCCGCCATTTCCGGGAATAAACAACGAAGGAATTTTTACGTTACGAAATGTGAATGATACAGATTATATCAAAGCATATGTAGACAAACATAAATCCGGAAAAGCAGTTGTTATTGGTGGTGGATTTATTGGTTTGGAGATGGCCGAAAATCTTCATCATCTTGGAATGGATGTTACCATTGTTGAGATGGGAAATCAAATACTTGCTCCTCTTGATTTTGCCGTTGCAGCAAGAGTTCAACAACATATTCGTTCTAAGCATGTTGGTCTACGTTTAAGCACAACCGTTGCTGGTTTTGAGAAAGATAATGATCATTTAAAAGTACTTATAAAAGGTGAAGAAGCGATTGATGCGGATGTGGTAATTTTATCAATAGGGGTTCGTCCTGATACAAAACTTGCAATAGGTGCAGGTTTAAAACTTGGAGCAGCAAAAGGAATTTGGGTGAATGAATTTTTGCAAACTTCAGATGAAAATATTTATGCTGTTGGCGATGCAATCGAATTTGAAAATCCTATCACGCATCAATCAATGAATACCTATTTGGCCGGACCGGCAAACAAGCAAGGACGAATTTGTGCCAACAATATCGTGAATGGAAATAACGAAAAATATAACGGAGCAATCAATACGGCAATCGTTAAAGTTTTTGATATGACTGTCGCTACAGCAGGCACAGCATCAAAAAACTTAACAAATTCTAAAATAGAACATATCGTTTCAACAACACATAGTGGTTCGCATGCCGGATATTATCCTGGTTCAAAACAAATGACCATACAAATTGCATTTTCACCTAGTGATGGAAAATTATTAAGTGCTCAAATTGGCGGTTATGATGGCGTTGATAAGCGAATGGAATTATTATCGCAAGCAATTAAGAATGGAAATACCATTTATGATTTGATGGAAATTGAACATGCCTATGCACCTCCATTTTCTTCAGCAAAAGATCCGGTAAATATTGCAGGATTTGTTGCCGAAAATATTTTACAAAAAAGAATGAATCCTTTTTATTGGAATGAAATTAAAGAGGTTTCAGAAAAAGGAATATTGATAGATGTTAGGTCAGAAAAAGAACATGCTGATGGAAGTATTTCTGGAGCAATAAATATTCCTGTTGATGAGTTGAGAATGCATTTGAATGATTTGCCAAAAGATAAAAATCTGTATTTGTTTTGCGAAGTTGGTCAAAGAGGATATTTATCGCAACGCATTTTAAATCAGAATGGATATGATAAAGTATTTAATTTATCTGGAGGTTTTAAAACATGGTCATCTTGCAGTGCTGAAATGAATGAAGTAGATAAAAAGTTGGAAGCAAGTTTATTGGTTCACGCATAAATAATATTCAATTAATTTGTGTAATAATACGCATAAGTCCTCTTTCAATTTTTTGTTTGTGTGCTAATTTTTTTAGATATATAGTTCTTTAATTGAGCCACAGATTTCACAGATTATTAA
>CAIUEQ010000316.1 GCA_903898215.1 uncultured Bacteroidota bacterium
ATTCTCCGTTTATAAAAGCTCCGGTAGAAATATGGCAATGATTTCCAATCTCTGAATCATGTTCAATTACCGCTGACGTATTGATGATACAGTTTACTCCAATTTTCGCTGATGAGTTTACAAAAGCATGGTGCATAATAATTGTACCTTCATTAATCACAGCATGCTTTGAAACATATGCATTAGAGGAGATGATAACAGGAAAATGACCTCCTTTGGATTTAATTAAATTGTAGAGTTTTACTCTGGTTTGATTTGATTTAATATGACCAACTGTGATATGAAAATTCTGGCAAGTCTTGATCAAATCATCAATGTTATCATCAATTCCTATAATTTTATATCCCAGAATATCTTTTCCTATAAGTTCTTTCTGATCAATTATTCCGATGATGGTAAATCGTTCATAACTTTCAATTACATCGATTACAGATTTACAATGCCCACCGCCTCCAATAAGAATAATATTTTCTTTCAATTTATATTTTTACGCTACTAGGTAAATTCACCAATCTGTCTTCTATAAAAACTGCATTTGAAACATCTTCACAAATACAGTGTTTAAACATTTCAAGTTTATTCATTAACGCCCAAGATGGTCTAGCCATCAATCTATTATCATTTTACTGTCTCCCAGTATCCGCCCTTATCAGGTCCTATGCGTTTAAGTATTCCGCTGCTTTTTAATTTATCCACGTCTCTCGATATTGTAATCCTGCTTACACCACATTCCTTAGCCAACTTCGCTACCGATATTTTCTTATTTATCTTTATCATTTGCATTATTTTACCAATGCGCTTTTCAGTATCATTTTCAGTATCATTTTCAGTATCATTTTCAGTATCATTTTCAGTACTATCAATGGCTTCATAATTAATACTATCGATAACATTTCCTGTTAACTTTTCTTTAAATAAAGTAACTTTTAAACCATTAAATACTTCTTCAAATTTGGGAGGAATGATTCCTTGATCCTTACAAATATCTAACACTCGTTTTATACCTGAACCATATTTCTCAATAATACCTGCTTCCTTAAAAGCTCTTGCAATTAATTTATTTCGAACCTTTGAGCTATAATTACCCGAAAGCAAATCTGTTAAAGTAATATCTCCATAAAGTTTCCCCGGATTATAAAACTCAATTCGATTGTCAAATATTTTAATAATGCTTCCACTGCTATCTCTATAATCGCGATGTACCACCATATTCACAACTATTTCTCTAATGGCATCAAGTGGATAATCGAAGCGCTCATCCCGCTGTGGTTTGCCTGTAATAATAAACTCAACCATTAAATGCTTTTTTATAAAAGCTATAATTTCATCCACTTCAGTAAATAAATCTGAATTAAGTGAAATACTGTCAATGATTGTAATATCGCTTTTAAATCGTCCAACTTGCACATCACTTATCGAACAGAAATCTTTTACAAATAACAAATAAGCTCCATAAGTAAGTTGATTATTCCTAAGAAATTCTAACTTGTTTAGAAACTCTAAAGGAGATAATTTGATCTGAGTGTCGGTTCGTTTTTCAATTTTATTAATAAATCTCTCAACTTTTTCTGTCGAAATATTTTCAAGCGTATGAATACCATCAGGATAAAAATCCCAACTGCTGTTGATCGTTTTTATATATTCATTGGCAATCTCATCAAGGCTCATTAAATGGTTTGAGTTGGCAAACCTCTTAAAATATTTATTTTTAA
>CAIUEQ010000317.1 GCA_903898215.1 uncultured Bacteroidota bacterium
ACTTGCTCATTTTCTTGGTTAAACTTTTCGAAAACAAAAATAATATTTTTATTTTTTTGTCAAGCAAAAATTTTGAAAAAAAATTAGTTGCTTTCTGTTGGTAAAATAAAAATATGATTTCTATATAAGCAAATACTATTTTTTATTTTTTTTTGAGAATGCTATTTATTGAATTATTAACGCCTAGTTTTTAAACAAATAAATTATTTTAAATTTAGATAGTAAAATGTGGAAAATAAAATATTAGCATGCAACATTTTGAAAATAAAAAACATTCAAAAAAACAGTTTGAGCTAATTTAAAATATTAGTGTTTTGGAGATCAACCCTTTTAATTTTTACCATGATAATAATCATGTTGCAATAAAAGGAGTGAATACCTTAGTTTTACAGCGATAAAAATTTAAAACAGTTTGAAAATAGCAGTATTAAAAGAATCAAAAACAGGAGAGAATCGCGTGGCGTTATCTCCTTCCGTTGTTCAGCAGTTTACTAAGGCCGGATATGTTTGTACAATTGAAACAGGAGCCGGTTACAAGTCTAACTTTGCTGATGAAGCATACACAAATGCAGGTGCCGTAATCGCTTCAACCAAAAGCGAGTTACTTTCATCGGCAGATATTGTAGCTAAAGTTAATGCTCCAACCGATGAAGAAATTGGGTTAATGAAAAGCGGTACAGCTTTAGTTTCCTATTTATATGCAGCATTTAATCCAGACCTTGTAAAAAAATTGGCTGAGAAAAATATTAGTGCAATTTCGATGGATGCAATTCCTCGAATTTCACGTGCGCAAAATATGGATGCCAAAAGTTCTCAAGACAACTTAGCAGGTTACAAATCAGTACTTATGGGAGCAAATGCAATGGGAAAAATATTTCCATTGTTGATGACATCTGCAGGAACCATCACTCCATCTCGCGTTTTAATATTTGGTGCAGGGGTTGCAGGATTACAAGCAGTTGCAACAGCAAAGCGCTTAGGTGCTATAGTAGAAGTTACAGATGTTAGACCAGAAACTAAAGAACAAGTAGAATCTCTTGGCGGAAAATATATTGAAGTAAAAACTGAAGAAGCTGTAAAAGTTGAAGGAGGTTACGCAAAAGAAGTTTCGGCCGAATACTTAGCAAAACAAAAAGAAGCAGTAAATAAATCATTAGCACAAGCTGACCTTGTTATCACAACAGCTTTGGTAATGGGCAAAAAAGCTCCTGTGTTAATTACTGAAGAACAAGTTAAATTAATGAAACTTGGAAGCGTGATTGTTGATATGGCTGTTGAACAAGGTGGAAATTGTGAGTTAAGCGAATTGGATAAAACTGTTGTAAAGCATGGTGTAATAATTCTTGGACAAAGTAATTTACCAAGTACACTTCCACAAAATGCGAGTGAATTGTATGCGAAAAATATCTTCAATTTACTTTCACACCTATCAACAAAAGATGGCTTTAAATGGGAAATGGAAGAAGAGATTACCAAAGGAACATTAATTACTCATCAAGGAAAAGCTGTTCATCTATCATTAGTTCAAACTGCGTAATCAAAAAATAAAAAATGGAAACTATATTAGAATTTATATCAAAACATATTGAAATGTTCTACCTAATCATTTTGATGATTTTTGTAGGAATTGAATTAATCGGACATGTGCCTTCTGTATTACACACTCCTTTAATGAGTGGTGCAAATGCTATTCATGGTGTAGTTATTATCGGTTCAATAATAGTAATGGGTCAGGCTCACGAAATAATTTCTTTGATACTTGGTTTTATAGCAGTTATCATGGGAACTTTAAATGTGGTTGGAGGATTTGTTGTTACCGACAGAATGTTAGAAATGTTTAAAAAGAAAAAATAAAAACGATGCAAAATATCTTACAAATCATATATTTAATCTCCTCGGTAACTTTTATCCTTGGATTGAAATTTTTAGGAAATCCTGCGACTGCTCGTAAAGGAAATTTAATTGCTGCAGGAGGAATGATCCTTGCAATTTTTGCTACCATATTTTTATACACAACAGAAACTGGTGAGCATTTAGGAAACCTAGGTTTCATCTTTGGAGGATTAATTATCGGTACTATTATAGGTTGGATGATTGCCAAGAAAGTTAAAATGACTGCAATGCCTCAAATGGTTTCTTTCTTTAACGGAATGGGTGGTGCTTGTGCTGCATTAATTTCAATGATCGAATTCAGACATTTGGTTAGTTCTGGTCATTACGAAACAGCAAGTGCCGGTACATTAATTACCATTTTTGCAGGACTAGTTATTGGAACAGTTTCTTTTAGCGGAAGTATTATTGCTTACGGAAAATTAGAAGAAAAAATCAAAGACTTTTCGTTACCTGCCGGTCAGTTTATAAATATTGGTCTGCTAATTTCCCTTTTAGGATTATCAGCATTAATGATTTCAGGAAACATCGAAAACACTTCTGTTTTCTATATCATATTAGTATTATCTGTTTTATATGGTGTATTGTTTGTATTCCCTATCGGTGGAGCAGATATGCCTGTGGTAATTTCGTTGCTCAACTCTTTTACAGGTGTGGCTGCGGCTTGCGGAGGATTTTTATACAGCAATAATGTAATGCTTATCGGTGGTATCTTAGTTGGTTCTGCCGGAACACTATTAACAGTTGTAATGTGTAAGTCAATGAATCGCTCTTTAACAAATGTACTGATCGGAAACTTTGGCGGATCAAATGCAACTGCTGCTGCAACATCAACAACTTTTGTTGGCTCAATTAAAGAAGTGACAAAATCAGATGCTGCAATCATGATGAAATATGCAAAGAAAGTGATCATCGTTCCAGGTTATGGTTTAGCTGTTGCACAAGCTCAACATGTTGTTCATGAGTTAGAAGAATTGCTTGAAAAAAATGATGTTACTGTAAAATATGCAATCCATCCAGTTGCCGGTCGTATGCCGGGACATATGAATGTATTGCTTGCAGAAAGTAATGTGAGTTACGATAAATTGGTTGAGATGGAAGAAGTGAATCCGGAGTTTGCAACTACTGATGTTGTGCTTGTTATTGGTGCAAATGATGTTGTAAACCCTGCTGCTAAAACCGATCCTTCATCACCAATATACGGAATGCCAATTCTGGATGTTGAAAATGCTGCAACTGTGATTGTGATGAAACGTAGTATGAAAGCAGGTTATGCAGGAATTGAAAATGAATTATTCTACAAACCAAAAACTTCGATGTTGTTTGGTGATGCTAAAAAATCATTATCAGAATTGGTAAGCGAAATTAAAAGTTTAGGTTAATTGACTACAAAAAAAAATACCAAAAAAACCGGATTCATTCCGGTTTTTTTATTTATTAATGATAGTCAATTTTTTTTGTACGAATTATTTATAAATTGCTCAACATAAAATTAAAAGATATGAAAAAAATATTCTACTCCTTAATTCTTATCACCGGGCTTATTCATTCAGTGGTAAATGCTCAACAAGTAAATTTTAAATGGGGACCAAGCCAAAGATCCGAAGGTGGTGTTTCCTCAAATGGTGATTTGTTGGGTTACGATGCAGAATCGTATTATCTATCAGGTGCAGTAAAACACGGATGGTGGATATTCGGAACTACCAATCCACTTATTTCATCTTATAATTTCAACCACAAATTACTTAGCCAAAAAGAGTTTTCTTATAAAAAAGATAAGATCACACTTAAGCCAAATGGCTCAATAAATACAAAAAACAAAGTGTGTGTTTTTGCTACACATTTTGATAAAAAAGCTGAAAAAAACTTCCTCTATTATAAGTCATTCGATAATCAACTTAATACCGATGACGATTGGGTTGAACTTGACGATATTCCTGCAACAAAATCTTCAAACTCCGGAGCATTCAGCGTTCTGATGTCTGACGATAAAGGGAAAATATTTATTTACCACTCAAACCCTTACGACAAAAAAACGAAGAACGAAAGTTTTGCTTTCAAAGTATTTGATGCTGATTTCAAATTACAGTGGGAAAAGAATGTGGAGATGAATTATAAAGACAAAGAATTTTCGATTCAAAATTACAGTATTTCAAACAGTGGGAAAATTGTGATGATGGCAAGAAAAGATTTGAATAAAAATGAAAAAGAAAAAGGGAAACCAAAATATAAATTCATCGTTTTAATTTACGATCAAACAAAAGACAGGATCGAAGAATATGAAGTTGCCTTAGGTACAAAATACATTACCGATATCACTTATAGTATTGATGATAAAAACGACAAATTGATTATTGCGGGGTTTTATTCTAATAAAGGACCAGGTTATTTAACAGGTGCTTTTTATCAACGCATCGATATTGAAACCAAAAAATTGGAGTCTGAAAACACCAAGGAATTTGATCACGATATGTTAGCACAACATATGACCGAAAAAAAAATGGATAAGGGTAATGAATTGTTCAATTATGATATTCGCCAAATGATTAAAAGAGAAGATGGGGGTACCGTTTTGGTAGCAGAACAATATTGGGTACAGGTTGTAACTACTACTACCCGAAGCGGAAACACTACTTATACAACCACAACTTATTATTATCATTACAACGATATTATTGTAATTAATATTGACCCTGATGGTAAAATCGGATGGGCTACTACAATTCCAAAAACATCAGTTACTACAAACGATGGTGGTTATTATTTATCCTATTCACTAATCGTTAAAGACAATAAAATGTATTTCCTTTATTATGATAATGAAGACAATTATAAAAGGATTACAAATACTACTAAAAAGAACAGCAAACTTTTTATAGATGTAAAAGCAATGCCTAATGTTGACAAAGCAGTTTTAGCACTTACTACTATTGACTCCGAAGGTGAAATGACCAGAGAGATTTATCAAAAAAGTTATAAAGAAAGAGATGCTAAAAAAGAACCAATATTTATCCCTAAAAGAAATTATTATATGGATGACAAAACATTGGTTTATTCAAGCAGAGGAAAAGATTACCGTTACGGATTTATTACCATCGACCAATCAGATAAAAATGACAAGAAAAATCGTAAAAAATAAAATATTATTCTTATTCATTCCGCTGTTATTTTTTTACAGCTGTGGAATCATTTTGACTGGATCAAAACCGAAAGGTGTTTATGTAAAATCGAATATTAAAGGGGCAATTGTTTTAAACAGTGAAGGACGTAAAGTTCTAGGAAAAACTCCTGTAAATATTAATTTAAAGGCCACCAAACCATTAAAATTACTTCTCGAAAAAGAGGATTATGCTGCAGCCACTACTGAGATAGGTGTAAAAGAAAATGCCGGTATTATTTTTCTGGATGCCATGTTACTTTGCATTCCTTGCATTCCGGATTTTATTACTGGTACCGTTTATCAATATAATATGGATTCGGTTTTTATACCGATGAAAAGAATTGCAAGAAAAGATGAAGAAGTAATTCCAATTAGTGTGGGCGATATTAAATGGAAACTTAAAGAAGGAGAAACTGTTGGAAAGGAAGGAAAATCAGAAATATTTTTTAACAAAACAACCTACGATTCGAGAATATATTCCGAATCAATTTGTAAGGAATTAGACGAAACTTTTTTTGATGCAGGAGAATGCTCAGAAAATTCAAAAAGAGATTTTAGTTATGTTAAAAATTCACAGATTTTTCTCACACCGATTATTAATAAATTCAATTTATTATATGTAAGTGAAAAAAGTAGCTACTATGTTAAAATGGATATTACTTGGGAGTTCACGCATTCAAATAATGGCAGTGAGGTTATTTATCAATTTCATGATATAGAATCTGCAGTTATCGGATCTTCCGAAAAAAGGAAATCTCTAAGTTCTATCTTGTTACTTTCTCTTTATAAATTAATCGATAATGAAGAAGCTTATAAAAAAGTTCTCGCAGAATATAAAAACAAAAATGTAACCACTTCAAAAAAGGAGAATTCAAATACTATTTCTATCCCTAAATACAAACCCGATTATAAGGGCAAGCCATTAACATCTATCATTAAAAATCTTGTGAAATCGGTTGTAACAATTGAACATAACGATGGAATTGGAAGTGGTTTTATCATTTCATCTGATGGATACATTATCACAAACTATCATGTGGTTGAAGGTAAAAAATCTGTTAACGTAAAGTTAAATGAGAGCCTTACACTAAATGCTGATGTGATAAAAACAGATAAAGCCAATGACCTTGCTTTGCTAAAACTTCAGGCAATTGATATGTTGCCGGTTGCTTTGGGTAATTCGGATAAAGTTGAAATTGGTGAAGAAGTGATTGCAATAGGTTCGCCTCTTGAATTAGGCCAAACTGTTTCTAAAGGAATTGTAAGCGGTAAGCGAAAATTTGAAGAACACGTGTATATCCAAACTGATGTGAGCGTGAACCCCGGAAATAGCGGTGGACCACTCATCAACCAAGAAGGTGAAGTGATTGGAATTGTTACCCTAAAAGTTATAAGCAAAGGTTTTGAAGGCATTGCATTTTGCATTCCAATAAATGAAGCTATTCAAATGTTAAATATTAATTATACTGATGAAAAGAAATAAATCTGTATATCGGTATTTTTTTATTTTGTTCTTTTTGCCCTTAACATCCTTCTCCCAAAATCAGGGAATTACTTTTGGTGTGGGTTACGAAAGGTTATTTGAAAACGTAGATTCAAAGGATTATATATTTTCAATACAAGGCGGTTATATTCATGGTTTGGGAAATAGAATTTGCTTAGGAGGAACCTTCCATTATGCATTAGCAGGCAGCGAATATGGTTATGATAACTATCGTAACTCGCCATTAAGTCAAAATTTGAGTGCGGATTATGTAGTTGGTCGAAGCACTTATTGGGCAGTAGCATTTGATTCAAAATATTTTCTAAGAGAATTTGATGAAACTCCTGCAGGGTTTTATATAGGTTCACATTATAAATATTCAAAGATTGGAGTTGATTCAAAATTTTCTCAATTTTATAACCAATATGGATATCAATGGAATTACGGCAATGCACCTGTTCCTTATACAACCTATTCCCAAGAAATCACTGTACATACACTGGGATTAAAAATTGGAGTACAGGCCGGTGCATATTTTGATTTGTTTGCTTGTATCGATTTTAACTTTTCAGCAAAAAAAGATCCTGCCGAATTTACCAATATCAATTTGTTACACTCTCCGATTGTTTCAAGTCAAACTTTTGGTTTCGGAGTTCTTTGGGGACTTAATTGGTAATAAATTTTAGCCTATGAAAAATATATTCCAACTAAATAAAAAAATGTTTCATAAATCTATTATCACACTTTTTATTTTGTTTTTTGCCATTAGCAAACCATATGTTACAAAGGCACAAAGTGTGGGTGTTACTTTTGGTGGAGTATATGAAATAATTAACAAATCAAGCATTATAGGGTATTATCAATTTGGTTATGTACACTCGTTTGGAAGCAGATTGTATTTAGGATTGGCATTCCAATTAGATAAAGAAACAAGTAAATATGATAATGAAAAAGCATTATTAGGAGATAACGTTTATGGCTCCTATTATACAAATACATCCTACTGGGGAATTATTTATGATTGCAAATATTTTTTAAGTGAAATTGATGAAAGGCCTATAGGATTTTATATCGGTTCAAATTACCGATTTGGTAAATACAACAATAATATTTCATTTACCGAATTTTATGATAATGCAAATTATGCTAATCATTACCCGAACACATATAATGGTTTAAATAAATATCAAGACTATGCAAAAGGGGTTAGTTTAAATACTTTTGGGTTAAAGTTTGGGTTTCAAGCAGGTCCTTATTTTGATATTTATTATGGTATAAATTTTAATCTGGCTTTGAATGCTGATGCACCTGAAATTTCAAAATTAACATCTTTTCAAACACCTGATGTGAGTGGCATTTCACATAGCTTCGGGATTGCAATTGGGTTGGGGAAATAATATTTTCCTACAATAATTCCTTTCAAATTGTTTACTTTGAATCATGATTATTTCACTTATAGTTGCCACTGACGAAAAAAATGGAATAGGGAAAAACAACCAATTGCTTTGTCACCTTCCTGCCGACTTAAACTATTTTAAACAAACCACCACCGGGCATCATATTGTGATGGGACGAAAAACATTTGAATCTGTTGGTCGCCCATTGCCAAACCGCACCAATATTATCATTTCACGTACACCAAAAACAATTGAAGGTTGTATAGTAAAGGAAAATATTGAAGAGGCAATTGCATTTGCAAAAGCAAATAACGAACACGAATTATTTATTACAGGAGGTGGAACAGTTTACGATCTCACGTTACAATTAGCCGACAGAATTTACATCACACAAATTCATCATACGTTTGATGCAGATACTTTTTTTCCGCATTTTGATAAACACGATTGGCAGGAAATAAAAAATGAATTTCATCAAGCTGATGAAAAAAATAAATACGATTATTCCTTTATCGTTTATCAAAGAAAGATTGTGATGTAGTGTTTTGTTATTGGTTGTTGTGTTGTTGGAAATATTAGGTATTTGATTTTTTTGTCTTATCAATCGGAGCCTATACATTGGTTTAAGAAGCGATATACCTTGCAAATATTTTTATACCTTGCTTAAGGTTTTGAGCACTTGAAAAAAAATTGATAGCCAGATACCTTTAAATAAAAGGAAATGGATAAAGAAAAAACTGCTTTCTAAAGTGAGTTAGTTGAGATGTAAACAGAGCACTAAATAATTATATAAACAAAAATATGAGTATAGAAATACCAAAATTTCACGAAACATTTATTCCAATTTTAGAAATCTTAAGCAAAGGTGAAGTTATTCATACCCGAGAACTACAAAGACTTGTAATTGAAAAATATTTTTCAAACTTATCCGAAGAACAATTAACAGAAAAAACAAAGACTGGTGAAATTCTAATAAATAATCGCATAGCTTGGGGAAAATC
>CAIUEQ010000318.1 GCA_903898215.1 uncultured Bacteroidota bacterium
AAAAAATAATATGTGTTTAACTGTAGATAAAGAATTTAAAACAAGACAAGCAGCAAGAGATTTTTTTGCTAAACCACTAATAGCAAAAACAAACAAAACTGTTTATAAAGTTTTGAAAAAACGAGCATTTTATAAACATCTTGAATCACCATTTCAACAAGAAAAATATGAACCAGGTGAATTGAAAACAGTTCCGAAATTCGGTAAAGAAATTTTGAAAAATTTTGATAGCATATGGCGTATTAATATTAATAACGGTATTCATGCTTGTACATCTTTAGATCAAGCAATTTGGATGGCTGAACGTGGTTTTATGCGAAAAGTAATCAAATGTTATATTCCAAAAGGAACACCATATTTTATTGGCACTGACGGTGATATTGTTTCTCTAGCTTTACAAATGCCGAAAAAATTTAAACATATTTATTTATAAAAATGTATTTCGTATCAAAATAATGCTTATCTTTGTGTTGTAAAAATGTGACGATGGGAATTGAAATCGTCATTATAGAATTGTAAATTTATTAAATAGGTCAAGAGAAGTTTTCCTTCTACTCTAATCAAGCTGCAACTGAATAAGATTACATAAATTCATAATTCTTTTTTGTTCTTTAAAATAGTTAATGTTGTTGTATCAGAAAGATTATCAAAGAGATTTGACGCTGTGTTAGAAGCTACTCAATGATTAGGTGGAAGTTCTAACTTACCTCTCTGCAATAACATTATAAAACATTATAGTCCTTCGAGGTTGTCAATCTCTATTAAGGACGTACAATCTTCCGCGAGGAGTTTAATCTCCCTGAATTAGAGCTGTAATGTTTTTCGTTCTTTAAAAATATCGACTGGTGATGTTATAATGAAACAAATGATTATGGACGTAAAGTAGCCTTCTCCCTATTGTTGGGAGTTGTGTATAATGAAATCCATCTGAACAAGTCATTGGAGTAATCCTTCAAGTGTTTCATGTTTTAAGTATCAGATTATTATACTATGTTCAAGGGTTTTAGCAGTTAGTTCAGATGTTAAGGGTTTTGGAATAAGGTGTAATAGTTGGAGGGTCGTAACCTTCACAGTCGGCTACAAAATATAAAATAAAAATATGGAATATTTAAAAATGCCGGCAGATCGCCAGGAAGCTGTTTTAAGAGCTGAAGTATTAAAAGACTTCTTAGAAAAAGAAGTAGGTGGTACTTGGGAAATTAGAGTACATGAAAATCTTGGATGGTTTTATAGTTGTTCTTGTGGTACTATTAATGTATCCGAAAATTCTAAAGATTATGGGAATGGCGGGTATTTAATTTTAAACGGTGTTAATGGTGTTGGTTATGGTTATAGTAATATGAATTCTTTTCACCCAAAAGAAAGAGGTGAATTGAAAATGTTTATTGAACAATCACTTATTCAACAACGAACAATGTTAAATAACCATAATGCCTGGTATAAGAAAAATGCTGAAATGCTTGGTTTCATTGAGTTAGAAAAATAAATAAAAATATTTTCAAAGAAATGTATTTCGTATCAAAATAATGCGTATCTTTGTAATCCAAAAGAATCACTAATTAAAAAATAAAATTATGAGAAAGTAATAAAAACATTTTACCGTTCCCACGTCGGCTTTTATATAGGTCGGT
>CAIUEQ010000319.1 GCA_903898215.1 uncultured Bacteroidota bacterium
TTATTGGTACGAATGGATTATATCGTGATTTAGGATTTGCCGTACATAATGATTATGAAGTAAAAACCAAAGGAGATATTATTAAGTTCTCAAAAAGAAATTTAATACTTGCTGATCCTTCAAAGTTCAAAATTAAAGAGCAAAAAATGTTTGCTACATTTGAGCAAAACATTGAAATCATTACAATTCGAGATGATGATGAAATTATTTCAAATCTAGAGAAAATAATTTCCAATACTAGCACTAAAATTATCTTTGCTTAATTGAACTAAATTAAGATATAAAATCTTATAATAGATTGTAAATTGTTCTAATCAAATAATCTATGGTTATATAATAATAAGGCAATAGGGAGCATCTATTGCCTTATTTATTTCCCCACGCTATACTCCCATCGGATAAATTTAAAAACATTATACGATGGAAAAAACAATCAGTTCTTTTAAAGCTGTTTTTGAAAAAGCAGCTTATGGTTCTCACTATGCAAGGGTATTTGAGGATTTCTTAACAGTATGTATTTGTGCATTTAGTCAAAATATACGTACTGGCAAATCATTTTATGAAGATGAATACATGAGTACTATTGAGCCTTACAAGGCTAATAATACTTTAAAACATTTGCCGGAATTATTGGCTGAGTTAGTGCTTTACATGGAGAAATACAAAGACAATTCACAGGGTAATGATTTGTTGGGAGAGTTCTTCCAACAGGAAATTACACACGGCAGAAACGGGCAGTTTTTCACTCCATTTCACATTTGTTCTTTTATGGGACAAATAGTAAGTGGTGAAGAAACAAAGAATTTAAGAATACTTGATCCTGCGTGTGGTAGTGGTCGTATGCTTATGGCAATGGCTAAAAATGCCATTATTCCACATTTTTATTACGGAGTGGACATTGACCCGCTTTGCGTGAAAATATCAGCAATAAATCTGTTTTTGAACGGTTTAAAAGGTGAAGTTATTTGTGCTAATGCTTTAATGCCAGATGATTTCACATTTGGGTATAAAATTTCATTTTTACCGTTTGGAATTTTTAAAATTAGGGAGAAGGAAAATTCTGTTCTCTGGCAAATGAATCAAACTGCTTTTTCAGAAACTCATCAAGAAAAGACCGAAATTGAAACTAATTCTCAGCTTCGGTTATTCTAATCTAATTAAAAGCCACTTTGTGGCTTTTTTTATTAGCTATAGGGACATTTCGATTTCGCCCTTTACTAGCTATAAATAGCAACTTTCTTCTCTTGTGTTTATTTCTCCGCCAGTTATACTGCTATCGGAAACAGTTCCATAACAATTAAATAATATACCATGAACAAAACAGAATTAGAAATTAAAAATCATTTGCCGAATACGACAGTTGATTTAAACAAAGCGTTTATCCTTAATGAAAAAACGCTTCAATTACGCACAAGAGAAGCCCCTTTTGAACCAGACGAAAATCTGATTACACCTATTGAGAGGAAGTTTAAATTCAAACTGCAATTAGAAAGGATTGTAGTGCAAAATGGGAAAGTTCTTTTCGGTGCCAATTCCCTGCTTATTGATACAAAGGTTAAAACAAACATTGAATTTTCAGGTTATCAACCTGATGCGATTCTGTTTGACTTAAATGAACAAGGAAAACCTAAATGTTACTTCATTGAAACAATGCTTGTAAAGCAAGATTTCTTTGGATTCCTTTTTCCAAGGATGACTGGTTTTTTCGCACAACGAAACAATAAAGAGATGGTGTCTTCTCTAATTGAACTAATGTGCAAAATAATCAGTAAAAATCATCATTTGAAAAAGAAACTGCAATCTTTCATTGCTGAAGAAGAAGTAGTGCTGTTTGTAAATCGTATGCTTTTAAACACACCTCTTGTGTTACTTATCACAGATGGTGCCATTTTGGAACTACCGGAAATAATTCAAGTTTACGGTGAAACATGGGGAAAAAGAGTAAAGCCTTTGGTACTGAGAAAATTCTCTGCAAACAAAGAATCTTATTGTTACCTATCCCCTGACTTTGATGATATTGATAAAGAAAAAGATACAGTTAAGGTGAAAGTTGTTAAATCTACAGAAGACGATCATTTTAAAAATTCGTCTGATGGCATCCGTGATAGTTACAGTTTGATTAAAGCTGAACTGTTAACAGAGGATGAAACAATTGAATTTAATCCAAAACAGTATTACATCTCTGTCCGCAAAAACAGAAATCTTGCTTTTTTTCATATCAGCAAAAAGAAAATTACTCTTGTACTTGTGAATCCCGAAAAAGAAACCAGAAAAGTAATTAAGCATCATGTTGTAAAAACACTTACCGAGAAAGTACAGAAGTTTTGGAATGGACCTAGTTGTAGTGTCATTATTGAAAACACGGACAACCTAAATGAAGTCATTACACTTTTGAAAAAGTTGGTTGCAAAGTCGTAAAAGTAGTTTTGCTTTGGTATAGCGGTTTGCATCATCAACACCATTCGAGAAATCGAGTGGTGTTTTTTTATCATAGCTGAACAAATTTCAATAAAAAAACTTATATCAGAATCTTTTTGTAAGACAATCAGTAATAATTTCATTAAAGATTCATTTTTGTATTTTAGTTGTTGTTTATTAAGGTTTTATAGTAGCTAAAAACTATCTAATAATTTAAAGATTATTGATACCTGTTATAAAAAAAGATGTTTTCTGAGAATGCAACCTTTTTGAGAAATTATACATCTTAATAAGTAGGAGGAAACTGCGTTCAA
>CAIUEQ010000320.1 GCA_903898215.1 uncultured Bacteroidota bacterium
AAAACTTTGTGCGCTTTGTGAAAAAACTTTGAGTCCTTTGTGTGATAATTTTTCACACAGAGTTCACTAAGAATGCACAAAGAACTCAAAGAAAAAATCTCAACGCCATTTCATATCCTTTCATTCCTAATCCGCTAATTATTCCAACACAATTTTTTGAAAGCAATGAGATATGTCTGAATTCTTCTCTGGCAAAAATATTGGAGATATGAACTTCAATCACCTTAGTTTTTATTGAAGCCACTGCATCGGCAAGCGCTACTGAAGTATGTGTGTAACCGCCTGCGTTTAAAATTATTCCATCAAATGTAAAACCAACCTCGTGCAATTTATTGATGAGTTCGCCTTCCACATTGCTTTGGTAATATGCTAAATCAATAGATGGAAATTGGGTTTTCAATTCAACAAAATATTCTTCAAACGTTTTTGTTCCGTAAATTTCGGGCTCACGTTTTCCGAGTAAATTTAAATTTGGTCCGTTGATGATGATGATTTTCATTGATGTAAAATGTATGTCTCGACAAGCTCGACATGACAATGTTAAATAAAAAATCTTAAATCGTAATTCGAAAACATCGTAATTCGTAAAACTAAAATCATAAATTATCTTGAACTGGCAAATTTATATCAAAGGTTTTAAAGCATATCTTCAATTGGAGCGTTCGCTTTCATCAAATTCTATTGAAGCCTATCAGCATGATATTGAAAAGCTCTGTCAGTTTTTAGAACTAAAAAATATTACATCAACACCTGAAGAAATTGATCTTTCCACGCTTCGTGAATTTTTACGTTGGATAACAGAATTGGGAATGATGCCAACATCGCAAGCAAGAATTATTTCGGGCATCAAAGCATTTTATAAATATTTGATGATGGAGGATTTGATTAAAAAAAATCCTTCAGAGTTACTAGAAGCACCAAAAACTGCACGTAAACTTCCTGATATTTTACACGTGGATGAAATTGATAAAATGATTTCTGTAATAGACCTTTCAAAACCTGAAGGAGTGAGGAATAAGGCCATATTGGAAACGATGTTCAGTTGCGGTTTGCGTGTAAGTGAAACCGTTAATTTAAAAATTTCAGACATCTCTTTTGTTGATCAGTTTGTGCGAGTAATTGGAAAAGGAAATAAAGAACGATTGGTGCCAATTGGAAGAGTTGCCATCAAAGCCATTCATTTTTACACAGATAATGTTCGCAATCATATCGAACCAAAAGTTGGCAGCAACGACATTTTGTTTTTGAACAGGAGAGGAGCAAAACTTACCCGAGTGATGATTTTTTTATTGGTCAAAAAGTTTGCAATGGAAGCAGGGATAAAAAAGAAAATTTCTCCTCACACTTTTCGACATTCGTTTGCAACAAGTTTAGTTGAAGCGGGAGCAGATCTTCGTGCCGTTCAGCAAATGCTAGGACACGAGAGCATCACTACAACTGAAATATACACGCATATCGACCGTGAATTTTTACGAGATGTGATCACACAGTTTCATCCGAGATCATAAATTTTTATGTGTTAAAAATCTATCTGATCTGAATTTTGATCTGGTCGTTTTACTTTGCGTTTAAAAATAGAAGCATCCATTTCTCCAAAACGTAAACTTACCCCAATTCTAAAAAAGCGAGTATCTCTTCTTCGAGTTAAATCTTGTATAAAATAATCGGTAGAGTAAATAGTACCAAAGCGCCTTGTGTTAAAAATATCATTAATGGTAAAATTGAAATTGAGTATTTTGTAAACTTCCTTGTTAAGAGAAAAGTCGATAGAGTATACTTCTTTTGTTTTCCCTTGAGCAATAATTCTTGGTGCTTCATACGAACCATTTAGCTGTGTTGAGAATCCTTTGGGTAATTTATAACTCGCCATAGCTTTACCAAACCAGCTTGTTCCATTATTTTCTATTAAAGTAGTTCCGCTTAAAGCTTTAATAGATGTATAGAAAACATTTGCATTAAAACTTAGGTCGAGTTTTCTTTTTATTAAAGCAAATTTTAACGTGTTCTCCCAACCATAGGATATTAAATTTGTTCCGTTAATAAATGTTGAAATAAGCACATTTGGATCTGTTGCCGAACGATACACGAATGGTGTGATTGGACTTTCTTGATATCTAAAATAAACAGACGACAACCAATTTCCAATTCCAAAAATATGGTTATAGTTTGCTTCGGCAAGGTTATTAAATTCTGGTGCAAGGGTAGGGTTCCCGATCTGATAATTATTTTTATCGCTGAACATAATAAATGGCATAATCTGCATCCATCCCGGGCGACTAATTTTTCTCGAAAAGTTTAATTGAAACTCATTTGAGGCATTAAACTTTTTTGAAAGATATAAACTAGGGAAGAGTGCTTTTGCAAGATTATCTATGCCATTGGGGTAGTAGTATTCAAACGATTGGCTCTTGTTTGTTAATGCACCGTTAAAATGAGTTTGTTCAAAACGCAATCCTGTTTGATAACCAATTCCTGCAAACATATTTGTGTAGTTTACATAAGCAGCATTTGTTAAATCATAAATTAAATAATTTGATGAAAGAAAAGTGTCTTTTATATTTTCACCGGTAGTATTATTTTTCGTTTCAACAACTAATCCTGTTTCATTAATTTTATAATTACATTTTACACCAAACTCAAATTTTTCAGTATCAGAAATCGGGTTTGTAAAATCAAATTGAAAGGTATATTGATGGTTATATCCTGAACTAACATTACTTTGAATTTGAGGATTTATGGCATAAGGATTTTTTAAACTATCAAAGGTATTTGTAGTAAAAGCTGAATTACTATTTAAAGTGCCATAGTTATAATCGATATCTGTGCTCCATTCTTTTCCGGGTTTTGGATAAGTATGTTTCCATAAAAGTTGTGAAGTGTAATTTTTGAAAATATTTTTTTGATCAGTTAATCGAGTTCCATCATACACCAATGCATTTAAAGCATTTATTTGAGAAAAGTTTTGGGCATCAAAAGTGGTATTTCCTCCACTCATGATATTTTGAGATAGCGTAAGTGTATTGCGATTACTGATACTGTAGTCAATGCCAATACGCCCAAATTGCATCAACCTTGAGCCATCATTCACGTTGTTTTGATTGTAATACCCTGTTGGCATTCCATTAAATAAATTAGTTCGTAAAGTCGAACCATTTGTGGTAGCATTATTATAATTCAGGTTATAAGAAATAGAAAAATTAACTTTTCCTTCTTTAATATTCAGGTTTCCGGTAACTCCATTTTTATTAATGGCATCAAACTGATTGGTTCCAGTATTTAATGCAATCATTCCATTATATCCGGGTTTTGTATTCTTTTTTAGTACCACATTTACTATTCCACCCGAAGCTGTTGCATCATATTTTGCCGATGGATTGGTGATTACTTCCACTCGGTCAATTTGGTCGGAAGGAAGTTGTTCCAAAGTCATTGTTGTAGGTCTTCCATCGATAAATATTGTTGGCGAATTATTTCGTAATGAAACATTTCCATCAGCATCAACTGTTATTCCTGGAATATTTTTCATCACATCAACAGCTGTGCCTCCTTTTGACGAAAGATCTTGGTCAACATTATAAATTCTTCTGTCAACTCCCATAATCATGGTAGGTTTTGTCGAAGTTATGGTGGCAGCTTTCAATTCTTTTTCGTCCATCAAGAGGATAATATTTCCAATGTCTTGTTCGATGGTATTTTGTGAAACAACAACTTGTTTGATTACCGTTTTAAAACTTACAAATTGCACGCGAACTCTAAATCGCCCGAAAGGAATTTTTTCAAACGAGAATTCACCATTTGATTTTGTTAATGCTCCATTGATCAATGAATCTTTATTTTGAGCAAGCAATGTTACAGTTGCATATTCGATAGGTTTGGATTTGCTGTCAACAATTTTCCCATAAACACGGCCAATTGCGGGCATTTTAAACCCAGGAGGAAAACTGCGCATTTGCCCTTGTGTTGGCTGAGCAAATGATTTAGTGATAATTAATAATGATATAAAAAAGATAAAAAATATTCTGTTTTTCATGAAAAAAATTTGTGCGAAAGTAAAGAAACTAGTTTATGTAGGACATTAAAAAGAGATGATAAATTATTTTATTTTGATGAATAAAAAATCTAACACAATAAACAGCAAATGGTTTTGAATTTCATTTAATCTGTTTTGTTGTCTTTTCTAGAAAAATGGTATTGATAAAATTTTATTCCGATTTTAAATCTGATGACCCTTAACTCAATAACAAATAACAAAAACTCAATTCGCTTTCACAATTTTAATCACTGAAGAATTTCCATTTACTGTTAATCGAACAAAATAAATTCCTTGTTGAAGTGATGCTGATTCATTCAGTTCAAATGAATTTTCTCCTTTTGTAATTTCAAACTCTTTTGTCATTATTTTTCTTCCGGTGATATCGGAAAGTTCAATCACCCCTTTTTCGGAATTTTCAGTTGTAAATAAAATTGAGGTAGTGCTTTTAAATGGATTTGGATGAATAGTAACGGAATTTGATAGAGATTGGGTTTTGCATAAGCTTACAATATTTGAGTAAGTATATTCTCCATTAAAATCAATTTGTTTTAAACGATAAAATAAAACTTTAGCATTTGTTTTTATAAATGCATCGGCATCGAAATAATCATAATTTATCATTGAATTACTTTTTCCATTTCCTTTCACGAAATTTATTTTCACAAAATTGTTTCCATCATTCGAGCGTTCGATTTCAAAGCCATCATTATTTATTTCTGATGATGTTGTCCAATCTATTTTAACATCATTCTGAATTGCTTTTGCATTAAATTCTGTTAATGATACCGGTAAAGTGTAGTACACGAAATTTCCTGCATCAGCACCAATATCGGTTGGTGTTAATGAGCTTCTTTGTTGTCCGTCAATATCATCTGTAACTGATGAAACAAAAATTCCATTATGTTCAATTGATGTTGGTATAGTTGGACTGATGTGCATATTTATTGTAGAGTTTCCTCCAGTGGGATTTAAGAATTGCGGATTTCCAACTCCACTTCCGGCATCAACACTGCTATTGCTAATCCAAGAAGAAATAGATGAACAAGTAGTAGTTCCAAATAATCCAAGAGCGCCACCGTTACCGCTAAACCAATAATTATTTGTATTGCAATTTAGAGTTGTATTTGATGCCAATGAAGTTGCGTAATGAACTCCTCCTGTTGAACTGTTTGAACGCTCGTTTGAAAAAATATTATTAAAAATTGAGTCAACTCCTGCTAACGAACTATTGAAAGCAAATGTGTTTGAAGTACCGGTTCCAACACCCGTTCCCCCAATGAAAATTGAATTATTGAATAAATTTATAGCACCAGCAGTTTTAAAAATTCCATAAATAATTGGAGTTGTGGTGATGCTGTTTCCTCCCGAATCAATTCCAAGTCGGATGATATTATTTACATATTTTGCTGTTCCCCCTACGGCATAAATACCTATAAGATATGAAGCGGTTGAAGTTGATAAAAGATTATATGAATGAAAGATATTTTTCTGAATTGTGGTAGGAGAAAGTGTATTATTTGTTACGATTCCAAGAACTGAAACTGATGCCGCACCTGAATTGGTATGAGTAAATCCAAAAAACTGATTGCCTGATATAAAATTTCCGGCAGTAGCAGGCACAAATCGAATTCCAATTAGTGATGCACTTCCAGAGGTATTATTTTGATAAACAGAACTAATTGTAAGGTTTGAAATTTTGTTTCCGATAATTGAATCAACACTGTTACCGCTGATATCAATTCCATGTAACCAGTTAGTAGGAGTTATAGATGTGCCGATTGCATTATTACGGAAATTTCTGATGGTATTATAGCGGAAATTAATATAGCTGGTAGATGTACAATAAAATCCAGCAAGTTGTTGACCTGTTGTTGAGGTGGATGAAGAAGAATTAAGCATATTATCTGCTAAATAATTTCCGATAATATTGCTGTCAATATTATAAGTTATTGCTGTACTTGCAGAACTAGTATTGATTGCAAATAAGTTTGAACTGATGCTTGCAGATGTTCCGGCAGCAGTTATTCCTCCGATGTTATTTCCGCGAATATTAATTACTCCTGCTGTAGTTCCAGTAGCACCAATTGGTACAATCATATTACCGTTAACATTACTGGTAACAACAATTGAATTTGCTGAAGTCATGCTGCCAAAAGTGTTACCGATAACATTTGTTATTCCGCCAACAAGCCATGGTCCACTAAATACTCCTGGAATAGTTCCATATACACTTGTTCCACTTGTTACATTGAAATTAGCAAAAGTGTTTCCACTAAAAGTTGAAGGTGTTACTCCTCCAACATTTAAATATGCTCCGGTAAATCTAAATCCAACAGAACTAGTTACGGTCCATGCTGTACCTCCGCATTGTGGAGCGGTTCCTCCAATATAATTATTAGCAATCAAATGGTTATTCGCACTTGAATTATTGCAATTCCAAATATATTGTTGAAATGCAGCAGTCGCAGTTCTAGTAGCAGTTTGAAACATGCTGTTACCTTTCATTATCCAATCAGTATTTCCTCCTGAAATTTTAAAAGCATTACACTCGGAAGTTCCATTCCAAAAGTTATAAATATTGCAATTGGTTATAAAATTATTGCTATTGTATTGTGCTGCTGAAGTGGTTGTTCCAAGTGAATATACAGAAGTTGAAGGTGTTGTTGCTCCGTCTTTTATATCACAACTGTCAACAGTATTACTATCGTTTCCTCTGGTTCCGGTAGTACTTGAAAAAAAGACCACACCTCCTGCTGATGCGCTGTTTACACCAAATATTGTATCGTGTTTAATTGTATTGAAACAGGCATCATTGATAAATCGAATTGCAACACCAGTAGTAGAAGTGTTTCCGATTGATAAATTTCTTGAACCAACACCACCAGGCCTTCCATCGATAATGATATAGTTTGCTCCATTTAAATCAATTGTCGCTGTTGAGTTGCTGCTTATTATCGACAAACCAGATACACCTGTTTGGGGAACGATTGTAATTGTATTGGTTGCATTTGTTCCGCTAATATTTCCAATTGTAATAGGAAAAGTTTCAGAAGAACTATTATAAGTTGACATTAATAAAAATGTAACCGGACCATTTACTCCGTTGTATGCAGCATCAGCAATAGCAGCTGTTAACGTTGAATAATATCCTCCTGAACCAATAGGTCTTGTTCCCGAAAAAGGTGTTTGGGCTTGAACATTTCCAAGTGTTAAAATCAGTGAAAACGAAAAAATAAATTTGGCAATAATCGAATTGCATTTGATTGCTTTGTGCATAAATAACGTTAAATATATTAGGTGAATTACCGGAGGATAGGAATGGCAAATAAACATTCTTTTTGTCACATTTTAAAAATCAAATTTGTTAAATGCGCTAATTAATATTTTACGTAATTGTGAAGTAAAATAATTTTTAAAACAATCCCTTATCTTGCCGCCAGCAAAATTCGTCAGGCTGATAGATTAAGTAGGAAATATCATCTTAAACCTTTCAACTCATCAACCCATAAAAACTCATTAATGAATAAAAAATTAACTCTTCTCGACAGCGCGATGCTCATCATGGGCAGCATGATAGGTTCTGGGATTTTTATTGTTCCAGCAGCGATGAGTCGGGATTTAGGTTCACCACTAATGTTGCTTGCGGCTTGGGCTGTTACAGCAATTCTTACCATTTTTGCAGCGTTAAGTTATGGTGAACTTTCTGCAATGATGCCTAAGGCAGGAGGTCAGTATGTATACCTGCGAGAAGCTTATAATCCGATGTTTGGTTTTTTATATGGCTGGACATTATTTACGGTAATTCAAACAGGAACAATTGCGGCAGTTGCTGTTGCATTTGCAAAATTCAGTGGAGTGTTTTTTACTTCTATAACGGATAAAAACATTTTATTGGAAATTGGATCAGTCAAAATTCAAACACAACAAATTCTTGCAATCGTAATTGTTTGGGTACTTACTTTTTCAAATTTTAGAAATGTAAAAACAGGAGCACTCATCCAAAATGTTTTTACGTTCACAAAAATCGGAGCCATACTTTTTATGATTGTTGCAGGTTTGTATTTCGCATTTACACAGCATGCCCAAATGCCTGACCTTTCTTTGCCTAAAGATGTTTTTAGTTTTAATTATATGGGGATTTTTTCTGTGGCTTTAGTGGGCTCCATTTTTTCGGCCGATGCATGGAACAATATTACTTTTACAGGAGGTGAAATTGAAAAACCTGAACGCAATCTGCCCTTATCACTTTTAATGGGAACAGGAATTGTGCTGGCAATTTATTTTTTTATCAATGTGGTATATCTTAAAGTACTATCGTTTGATGCCATTCAACATGCCGAAAATGATAGAGTGGGAACCTTGCTTTTACAAACTGTTTTTGGAAATGTAGGAATGTATTTGATGGCAATTTTAATTATGATTTCTACTTTTGGATGTATCAACGGACTTACACTTTCGGGTTCAAGAGTATATTATGCAATGGCAAAGGATGGACTGTTTTTTAAACGTGCAGCAACATTAAACAAAAACGATTCACCTCAGTTTGCTTTAATAATACAAGCGGTATGGACTAGCATATTAACCTTGTCGGGTTCGTATGGTGATCTGCTGGATTACGTTGTTTTCGCAGTCTTGATTTTTTATATTTTAACAGTAGCAGGTGTGTTTATTTTAAGAATAAAACAGCCTGATACGCATCGTCCTTATAAAGTTTTTGCATATCCGATATTGCCTGCTGTATATATTTTAATGGCAACTTTTATTTGTATCAGTTTATTGATTTATAAACCCAATTTTACTTATCCAGGGTTGGCAATTGTATTGAGCGGTATTCCTGTTTTTTATTTTGTGAATAAGAAATAATTTTTCTCTTGCAGATAAGCGCAGATCTATTTATTAAATTATTTTACTGTGAAAATCTGTATCAAATTTTTTAAAACTCAATTTGATTTTTGGTGCTTTGGATGAAGTTTTCTTCTAGGTTTGTGAAAAGTTTGTCCCGGCAAATTTTTTGAAACGATACTAATGTTTCCATCACGTTCAAGTATAGCAAGTTCAACATCTGAAGTGCCTATAACGCCATGTTCTCGCACAACAGCCTCAAGCTCGTCTTCTGTAATTTTTTCTCTGAGTAACGATTCTTTATTAACCACCCCTTTATATACAAGCATCACATGATTACCTTCAATCAACGCTGTTACTTTTTGATTTTTGAACATCAACAATTTGAAAAAATAATTGATCACAAATAAGGTAAGCGCAGCAATCATCCCTCCGCCAAGTGAACTGTCTGATCCTACCATGGCATTTTGCACAGCATTACTGATGAGTAATATTAATACAAGATCGGAAGTGGAAAGTTGCGATAATTCTTTTTTGCCAAACATTCTGATGGCAATAAGAATAAATAAATAAACGGCAACCGATCGTATTATGATTTCTAACAGAGATGAAAATGATGTTGTAAACATGCTGCTAATATAGAAGATTTTTTAAATTGGAAAATGAATTATTGCTTTCGTATTCATTAAAAATAAAACAAATAAAATGTTCGCTTGTTTATTTTTTAAATAATTTAAAGACATGAAAACCCTAAAAATATTTTCTGCAATAGTGCTCATTTCATTAGTGTTTTCAGCTTGTTCTCAAACTCAAAAACAAACTAATATGGAAAATTTACAAGTAAATAAATCTGAAGAAGAATGGAAAAAGCAGCTCACTCCCGAACAATTTGAAGTGCTTCGCTTAAAAGGAACCGAGAGAGCTTTTACGGGGAAATTTGAATCGAAATGGGATTCGGGAATTTATGTTTGTGCAGCATGTGGAAATGAATTGTTTAATTCAAATTCAAAGTTTGATGCAGGTTGTGGTTGGCCTAGTTTTTATGAAGCCCTGGATAAATCAAAAGTGATCGAAAAGAAAGATATTTCTCACGGAATGGTACGTATAGAAATTATGTGTGCAAAATGTGGCGGACATTTAGGGCATGTATTTGATGATGGCCCTAAACCAACAGGATTGCGTTACTGCATCAATTCCGTTTCGCTTGATTTCAAAAAGAAAGACTCTACAATTGTGATTAAAAAATAAACTGATGTGAATTTATTGCAAAAAAAATCCTCTCAAATTTGAGAGGATTTTTTTTGAATATTTTTCTGAATTAAAATTTAAAGATTCCGCCAAAATTAATTCCTACAAACGAAAGTACATCCGAGCCATATGCTAAACGGTTATAAATAATTAAATTATTAATTACCGAGAAACGAAGTTTTACTGATTCACTTAATTTACAATCAACGCCAAATTGAGGAGCAATAACTGCATAATTTTTTGACTCAGTTTTTAGTTTTAAGTTTCCTGTAGCCCATCCGAAATCCATTCCGAAATAAGGTCTCCACTTATTATCCGATGGTTGTTTAGCACCCGGTTTATCATCAAATGATGCAACATAAACTTTTACTCCAAGTGTAACAGGAATAAGGTATAAACTACTGCCATCAATTAATGGTGAAATTTTGCTGTCGTTACTTTTGTTTGCAAAAGTTAAATATCCTGCATTAATCCCTCCAACTAGATACTCACTAAAATTGTATGATGCGTGAAACGTGCCACCAAATCCATTTTTAGCTCCTCCGCCAAGATCATCTGTTGCAATTGCATAGGTTATTGTTGCACCAAAATTGTACTGTGCTTTAGCTTTATATGAAGCAATTGTTACAAACAATAAAACTGTTGCAAACTGCTTAGTTAGGTATTTCATATTCATAAAAATGATGTTATAAATTAACGGTAATACTAAAACATTTTCGTTAAATAAAAAAAAACGCTTTCAAATTGTACCGAAACACTAAGGAAAATCACATGCACTTGTGAGGATTGTCACATTTTTCAAAAAAGGCACTTCTTACTTTTGTTTTCGATTTGAGGCTTTTTTCAAAGTAACGCCAGTCTTTTATAATTCAATAAACTTAATTTGTATCAAAGGAATTAACTTTTGCTTTGTTCAAAACAGATGGATTATTAGCATTGGTTCTAAAATATTAAAATTGCGTTTGTTGAACAATAAAATTTGATGGCTAAAATTACGCACGAGCAAAAAATTACTTGTTATCACTGTGGTGATGATTGTGATCATTTTCCGATTGAATCCGAAGGGTTTTCATTTTGTTGTGTTGGATGTAAAAACGTGTTTGCTATTTTATCAAATAATAATTTATGTGATTATTATAATTTAGAATCCAATCCGGGAACAGCTGTCCGAAATCCGGTTTCAAAAACAAAATTTAATTATCTGGATGATGAACAGGTTTTAAGTAAGTTGATCGATTTTAATGATG
>CAIUEQ010000321.1 GCA_903898215.1 uncultured Bacteroidota bacterium
TTACTGGTGTGGAGAATATCGGATTTGAACCGACCACCTCTTGCATGCCATGCAAGCGCTCTAGCCAAATGAGCTAATCCCCCCTTTTTTACTTCCAAAATAGTTTAAAGGTATGCAAGCGTCCCGATAGCTATCGGGACAAATGAGCTAATCCCCCAAAAATTATCTTGCGAATATATTGTTAAATATTATACCACCTTCATATTGTGGTACACATTTGTTACATCATCATCATCTTCAATAGCCTCTAATAATTTATTTACTTCTTCCTCCTGCTCCTCTGTAACCTCAATATAATTTTGTGGTATACGTTGCAATTCGGCACTGGTTATTTCTATTTTTTTATCTTCCAAAGCTTTTTGCATTCTGCCAAAATCAGTAAATGGAACGGAGATCATTAAATGTCCTTCTCCATCATCTTCCATTTCCTCCATTCCAAAATCAATCATCTCTAACTCAAAATCATCCAGGTTAATTCCAGCAATTGGAATTCTAAAAATCCCTATACGTTCAAACATAAAATCTAAACTTCCTGAAACCATTAATTGGCCTCCACGTTTATTAAAATAATTGCGAATGTTCCCAACTGTTCGAGTAGGATTATCAGTAGCTGTTTCAATTACTAATACCACACTATGAGGTCCTTTTCCTTCATACACAACTTCTTCAAATTCTTTATCGCTTTTTGTACTTGCCCGTTGAATTGCTCCATCAATATTTACCTTGGGCATATTCTCCGATTTTGCGTTTGCAATAATTGCACGTAAGCGTGAGTTGCTTTCAGGATCAGGTCCGCTGGCTTTAACAGCCATAGCTATTTCTCTTCCAATTTTTGTAAATGTTTTGCTCATATGAGCCCAACGTTTCATTTTGCGCCCTTTACGAAATTCAAATGCTCTTCCCATTTATAAGTTATTAGTTATCTGTTATTGAGTTATTAGTTATTGCTGTTCACTTTTCTTACCAACCATTATCACCATTTACTAAGCCTCCAATTCCCCCCAAAATCCCACCTTCTTCTTTTCTTCCTGATGAACCATAAGCAACAATCTTAGCTGCCATTCTGCTTATTGGTAATGATTGTATCCAAACTTTTCCAGGTCCTGAAAGTGTTGCAAAGAAAACTCCTTCACCACCAAACAATGTATTTTTTATTCCACCTATAAATTGAATATCATAATTCACGTCCTTGGTGAATGCAACAATACAACCTGTATCTATTTTAAGCAACTCTCCCGGTTCAAGAACTTTTTCAATCACGTGTCCACCACTGTGAACAAATGCCATTCCATCACCTTCTAGTTTTTCCATAATAAAACCTTCACCGCCAAATAAACCTGTTCCAAGTTTTTTCTGAAATTCAATTCCAATACTTACACCTTTAGCTGCACATAAAAACGCATCCTTTTGGCAAGTAATTCTACCTCCCAAAATTGAAAGATCCATAGGAATAATTTTACCGGGATAAGGAGCAGCAAACGTCACTTTCTTTTTACCCTGACCAACATTAGTATATGCAGTCATAAATAAATTTTCGCCTGTCAACAATCGTTTTCCTGCAGAAAAAAGTTTTCCCAACAAACCATTTTGCTGTGTCGATCCATCACCAAAAATGGTTTGCATATCGATGCCATTATCCATCATCATAAAGCTTCCGGGCTCGGCCATCACGGTTTCATTAGGGTCGAGTTCAACTTCCACACATTGCAATTCGTTGCCAAGAATTTTATAATCTATTTCATGATTAGTTTTCATATGTGATATTTTTTGCGCAAAAATATTCTTTTTAAGAAACAAATATGAATAGTTATTGATGATAAATTACATCTCGCTTTTTTGATATGTTTATCGGATATTCGATTCAAAGTTTATAACCATGGATCTATCATTAAAAAATTACCAGGATTATCTCGAAGTATACAAATTCAGTGTTGAACAACCCGAAGAATTCTGGAGTGATATTGCTTATACATTTTCATGGAAACAACCATGGGAAAAAGTTTTAAATTGGGATTTTAAGGAGGCGAACATCGAGTGGTTTAAAGGTGCGAAACTTAATCTCTCATACAATTGCCTTGATAGACATTTGGCTGAAAGCGGAAATAAAACAGCGTTTATTTTTGAGCCGAATGATACAAATGCTGAGACAAGAAAAATATCATACTATGAACTTCATGAAATGGTTTGCAGGTTTGCAAATGTGCTTAAAGCAAATGGTGTAAAAAAAGGCGACCGCATTTGTATTTACCTCCCAATGATTCCTGAAGCAATTGTAGCAATGTTAGCTTGCGCCAGAGTTGGTGCAGTTCATTCCGTTGTATTTGCAGGATTCTCCGCTCAGTCAATTTCCGATAGGGTCAATGATAGTGATTGCTCATTAATTATCACTTCTGATGGAGCGGTTCGTGGAGATAAAAAAATTGAACTTAAAAAGATAGTTGACGAGGCTTTAGTTTCATGCCCTTCGATTAAAAAATGTATTGTTTTCAATAGCAAAAATTGGGAAGTGAACATGATTGCCGGAAGAGATGTGTGGTGGCATAGTGAAATAAAAAAAGTTGACTCCCATAATGAACCAGAATGGATGGATGCTGAAGATCCATTGTTCATACTTTATACTTCCGGTTCAACAGGAAAACCCAAAGGTGTGCTACATACTTGTGGTGGATATATGGTGATGGTTGGTTATTCTTTTAAAACAGTTTTTAATTATCAGCCTCATCAAATATTTTGGTGCACTGCTGATATTGGCTGGGTTACCGGACATAGCTATATTGCTTTTGGACCTACTCTTAATGGAGCAACATCTGTTCTTTACGAAGGCGTTCCTGCTTGGCCAGATGCTGGTAGGTATTGGAATATTATAGATAAACATCAAGTTAATATTTTTTATACTTCGCCAACAGTAATAAGAAGTTTGATGGCTTTTGGCGATACTTTTTTGGAAGGAAAAAATCTCTCTTCGCTCGAAGTTTTAGGAACAGTTGGTGAGCCGATAAATGAAGAAGCATGGTTTTGGTATCATGATAGAATTGGGAAAGAACATTGCCCAATAGTTGATACATGGTGGCAAACAGAAACCGGTGCAACAATGATGACACCAATTGCCGGACTTGGAGTTGCAAAACCAGGTTATGCAATGTATCCGATGCCAGGAATTCAGTTGATGCTTGTTAATGAAAAAGGTGATGAGATTTTTGGAAATGGTGTTGAAGGAAATTTATGTGTAAAGTTTCCTTGGCCATCAATGGCACGAACAGTTTATGGTGATCATAAACGTTTTCAGCAAACATATTTCAGCACTTATAAAAATTTATATTTTACGGGTGATGGTTGTAAAAGAGATGAAGAAGGTTTTTACCGAATCACAGGAAGAGTTGATGATGTGATTAATGTTTCAGGACATAGAATTGGAACTGGTGAAGTGGAGGATGCAATAAATGATCATGAATGTATTATTGAAAGTGCCGTTGTTGGATTTCCTCACGATATAAAAGGTCAGGCACTATATGCTTTTGTGATTTGTGATAAAAAAGTAGACGACTTAGAAAAGTTTAAAATTGAAGTTGGAAAAATTGTGAGCGAAAGAATTGGCCCATTTGCTCGACCTGATAAAATTCAAATAGTAAGAGCACTTCCAAAAACACGTTCAGGGAAAATCATGCGTAGAATTTTACGCAAAATTGCCGAAGGTGAAATATCTAATTTAGGCGATGTAACAACCTTAATCGACCCAACCGTAGTTGAAGAAATTAAAAAAGAAGCCTTATAATTTTAGAGATTGAGAAATTATTCTTTATTTATTTAGAAGCTGGGAGACTTATAAGAAATTTTTAAAAAAAAATATCGCCACAGATTACACCGATTAATTTAAAAAAATAAAAATCTGTGCAATCTGTGGCAAAAACAAAAGTTATTCTCTAATTTTTACCAAACGTATACTTTCTTATTCATCAACAATGCTTCACCAGTAATGGTATCAGCACCTGTAGCAACATCAATCACTTTTGTTTCGTACAAAACTCTGTTTTTTTCTGCAAAAATCTCTTTCACAGTAATCACTGCACGATAAGGAGTGTCAACAAACATTGGTTTTAAAAAAGTGGTATTTTGTTTCATATAGATATGCCCATCTGCATGAAGCAATGCTCCAAAAATCTTAGTAAAAACACTTGCACTAAAATGTCCGTGAATAATATTACGTCCAAACATGCTTGCTTTTCCAACCTCGGGATTTATGTGTAATGGGTTTGTATCTCCAGAAATTTTGGCATACAAATCTACTTGCTCTTGGGTGTACTGAATATCGTGTGTAAAAACATCTCCAATTGTGATCATATTGTCTATTTTATATAGGTTAATTTATTTAAAAAAATAAAAATCTGTGCAATCTGTGGCAAAAA
>CAIUEQ010000322.1 GCA_903898215.1 uncultured Bacteroidota bacterium
AAAAAGTCTCACCAAAAACACCTACGAACTTAAAGTTGGAAGCACATTTGATCTTGAATTTTTTATAGATTTTTTAACGGAACATCATTTTGATAGAAGTGATTTTGTTTATGAAGCCGGTCAGTTTTCTATTCGTGGTGGTATTGTGGATGTCTTTTCTTTTAGCAATGATCAACCGTACAGAATTGAATTAAATGGTGATGAAATTGAAAGCATACGCACATTCGATCCTGCATCACAACTTTCAGTTAAAAGAGTTGATAAGTTTTTTATCATTCCCAATGTTCAAAAAGAAATTGAAAATACTACGCGTCAACATTTTTTTAATTATTTAAAAGATGATGCGATCATTTGGTCGAAGGATTTACAATTGAGTAATGAGATTATTGAAAAAGGTGTTGAAAAAGCGACCTTATTATATAAAAAACTTCAACATTCGAATGATGAAAATAATTTAACGGAGCCTGATAAAGTTTATGTTTCTGCGGCATCCGTTATTGCTGAAATAAAAAAATACCGTGTCATCGAATTTGGAACACGTTTCTATTTTAAAAATCATGAGGCCATAAATTTTAATATTTCCCCACAGCCAGTTTTTCATAAAAATTTTAAACTGCTCATTGAAGATTTAAAATCCAATCAGCAAAAGAAATTAACCAATTTAATATTTTCAGATAGCAGCAGGCAGATAGAAAGATTGTATAGCATTTTTGATGATCTTGATAAATCCGTTGAGTTTCAACCTGTATATCACGCCATCACAAGCGGCTTCATCGATCATGATCTTGAAATAGCTTGTTATACCGAGCACCAAATTTTTGATCGTTTTTACAGAGGGAAAATCAAACAAGGTTATACCAAAAGTAAAATTATTACGCTCAAAGAATTGCGTGACTTGAAACCTGGAGATTATGTTACACATATTGATCATGGTATTGGAAAATTTGCCGGACTCGAAAAAGTTGAAGTGAATGGCAACATGCAGGAAGCTGTGCGTTTAGTTTATCGTGAAGGAGATTTGCTTTATGTGAGCATTAATTCTTTGCATAAAATTTCGAAGTATGTTGGCAAGGAAGGAACAGAGCCTCGTGTAAATAAATTAGGAAGCGATGCATGGGAAAAGTTAAAAACAAATACCAAGAAAAAAGTTAAAGATATTGCGCGTGATCTTATCAAATTGTACGCAAAAAGAAAAGCTCAATCAGGTTTTGCATTCACTCCCGATTCGTATTTGCAAACCGAATTGGAAGCATCATTTATGTATGAAGATACTCCTGATCAAACCAAAGCCACTGCCGATTTTAAGAAAGACATGGAATCTTCTCAGCCTATGGATAGATTGATTTGTGGAGATGTTGGTTTTGGGAAAACAGAAATTGCTATCCGTGCTGCTTTTAAAGCTGTGTGTGATAGTAAGCAAGTGGCTATTTTAGTGCCTACAACTATTTTGGCAAATCAACATTATCGAACATTTAAAGAGCGCTTAAAAGATTTTCCATGTACCGTTGATTATATCAATAGATTTAGATCAACTGCCGAACAAAAAACAATTTTCGAAAAAATTAAAGATGGCAAAATTGATATTTTAATTGGCACTCATAAACTCATCAGTAAGGAAGTGAAATTTAAAAATATTGGTTTACTGATTATCGATGAAGAACAAAAATTTGGTGTTGCTGCAAAAGAAAAACTTAAAGCGTTAAAGGCAAATATTGATACCCTCACACTAACGGCAACACCTATTCCTCGTACCCTGCATTTTTCATTAATGGGTGCTCGTGATCTTTCCATTATCAATACTCCACCACCAAACAGGCAGCCTGTTACAACGGAATTACACGCTTATAATGATGAGCTTTTGAAAGAAGTGGTGATGCATGAAGTGGATCGTGGTGGGCAGGTGTTTTTTGTTCATCATCGTGTAAAAGATATTTATGAAATTGCCGATCGCATCATGAGGATTTGTCCCGGTGTAAAAGTTGGCGTAGCTCACGGACAATTGGAAGGGGATAAGCTTGAAGATGTGATGATCAAATTTATTGAAGGCGATTATGATGTGTTGGTTGCCACCACTATTATTGAATCAGGGTTAGATATTCAAAATGCAAATACCATCATCATCAATAATGCGCATATGTTTGGATTGAGCGATTTGCATCAAATGCGCGGAAGAGTTGGGCGAAGCAATACAAAAGCATTTTGTTATCTGTTTGTTCCTTCGATGAGCACACTTACCAGTGAAGCAAAAAGAAGATTGCAAGCCATTGAAGAATTTAGTGATTTGGGAAGTGGTTTTAATATTGCCATGCGCGATTTGGATATTCGAGGTGCAGGAAATTTATTAGGTGGCGAACAAAGTGGATTTATTGCTGAGATTGGATTTGAGATGTATCATAAAATTTTGGATGAAGCGATTGAAGAACTGAAAGAAGATGAATTTACAGAATTATTCAAAGAAGAACAGGTTCATAAAATTGAAGCAAAAGATTGTGTGATCGAAACGGATTACGAAGCACTTATTCCTGATCATTATGTTCGAAGCACTAGCGAAAGGTTGAGTTTATACAACGAACTTTCTTCACTCGAAAATGATGAGTCGTTAGAAAAGTTTGCTACACAATTACGCGACCGTTTTGGTCCGGTGCCACAGCAAGTAATAGATTTGATGGAATTGATAAGCTTACGTGGAGTATCAAAAAAACTAGGCTTCGAAAAAATAGTATTAAAGAATTCTCAGTTCGCAGGATTTTTTCCTGATGAAAAGAAACAACATTATTATCAGTCGGAAACGTTCTCCAATATTTTAAAATTCACACAGCAAAACGGTTCACGTTGTAAGCTGAAACAAACTCCCAAAAGTTTGATATTGATGATCAATCATATTTCAGGAATTGCACATTGCAAGAAAATATTGGGAGAGATTTGATGGATTGATATTCATAATTGTATTTCGTCCCAACGGGACTTTTCGTTTTCAAAATTAAATATGATTCTTATTGTAAAACAGGTGCGAAATTTTTTAGGAAATACATTTAAATAATCCCCAAACATTAATCATACTGATTATTTAATATATTTAAAAAAGGTGTGTTGTTTTACAGAGTTCATATTTTGAAAAACATAAATAGAAAATGTAAAAATAGATGAAGACTAAAATTTGTTTCCGTAGAGGAAAAAGGCAGATTTTTTTTTAACTGAATTTATCATGAAAATAAGATAAGAAACATACAGTAGCTGGTTATTTCTTTAAATAGAACAGACATTTCTTTCTTATCCGGGCAACTTAATAATTCATTTATTTAAAAACCTAATAAAATATATGATTTTTATGTATTTGGAATACACATGGCGATTGATAAATTTGCCAACTCAAATACCAAAATGTACTATTTATGAACTGGGTAACTAAAACGTTTACTTCATCCATAGGCCAAAAGTTTATTATGGCTATAACAGGATTATTTCTCATCTCTTTTTTGCTTGTTCACTGTTTCTTGAACGCACTGATTTTTTTTAACGATGGAGGCAAGATATTTGACAAGGGGGCCGAGTTTATGGCAACCAATCCAATTATCAGAGTTGTTGAAATAGTTTTATTTGCAGGATTGCTGTTGCATATAATTAGAGCATATTTATTAATGAATAAAAATAATAAATCGCGCCCAGTTAAGTATGCAGTTCAAAACGGGAAAGCAAATAGTAAATGGTACTCGCGCTCTATGGGTTTATTAGGGACCTTATTATTAATGTTTTTAATTGTTCATTTAAAACACTTTTGGGTAGTGAGCAGATTTACTGATGAAATTTCGAGTGGCAAAGAAACTTTGTTTAACGAAATGAAAGAGGTTTTTGAAAATCCAATGGTAATTGTTGTATATACGTTAGCAATGTTTTCATTAGCATATCATTTAATGCATGGGTTTCAATCAGCATTTCAAACGTTAGGTTTTAATCATAAAAAATATACACCCTTAATAAAAAGTTTAGGATTGATGTTTTCTATTATCATTCCTCTAATTTTTGCATTGATGCCACTTGCAATGCATTTCAATTTTATCAAATAATAATTTTAACAAACAGCGATATGTCAAAATTAGATGCAAAAATTCCAGAAGGACAATTGGAAACAAAATGGACAAAGTACAAATCTTCAGTTCCACTTGTTAACCCTTCCAATAAGAGAAATTTAGAAATAGTAATTGTAGGTTCAGGTTTAGCAGGTGCTTCTGCTGCAGCTGCATTAGCCGAACTCGGATATAAAGTAAAAGTATTTTGTTTTCAGGATTCACCTAGACGTGCACATTCAATTGCTGCACAAGGAGGAATAAATGCTGCAAAAAATTATCAAAATGATGGTGACTCGATTTACCGTTTATTTTATGATACCATTAAAGGTGGTGATTACAGAGCTCGTGAAGGAAATGTTCACCGTTTATCAGAAGTAAGTGGAAACATCATTGATCAATGTGTTGCTCAAGGAGTTCCTTTTGCTAGAGAATATGGAGGGTTATTAAGTAACCGTTCGTTTGGAGGAACCCAAGTTCAACGTACATTTTACGCAGCCGGACAAACAGGTCAGCAACTATTGCTAGGAGCATATTCAGCCTTAGAAAGACAAATTGGAATGGGTGCTGTTGAAATGTTCAACCGTCATGAAATGTTGGAGGTGGTGATGATAGATGGAAAAGCAAGAGGAATTATAGCACGCGATTTAATCACAGGAAAACTTGAACGTCATTTTGGTCATGCTGTATTATTATGTACAGGTGGATATGGAAATGTTTTTTATCTTTCAACAAACGCAATGGGCAGTAATGCTACTGCTGTTTGGAAAGCTCATAAACAAGGTGCGTTTTTTGGAAATCCTTGCTTCACACAAATACATCCAACATGTATTCCTGTTTCTGGCGATCATCAATCGAAATTAACTTTGATGAGTGAATCGTTACGTAACGATGGAAGAATTTGGGTGCCTAAAAAGAAAGATGAAACTCGTAAAGCTGTTGATATTCCTGAAGAAGAAAGAGATTATTATTTGGAAAGAAGATATCCTGCATTTGGAAATTTAGTACCTCGCGATGTGGCTTCACGTGCTGCAAAAGAAAGATGTGATGCGGGTCATGGTGTAGGTACAAGTAGAATGGCTGTATACCTCGATTTTACTTTTAACATGGATCGTTATGGTAAGATTGAAGCAACTAAAAAAGGAATTCACAATGCCGATGCTGCAACTATTAGAGCATTAGGAAAAGATGTGATCACTGAGAAATACGGTAACTTGTTTGATATGTATAAACAAATCACAGGAGAAGATCCTTATCAAATGCCGATGAGAATTTATCCTGCGGTACATTATACCATGGGTGGTCTTTGGGTAGATTATAATTTGATGACAACAATACCAGGGTTGTATGCTTTGGGAGAAGCAAATTTTTCTGACCACGGAGCAAATAGACTTGGAGCATCTGCATTAATGCAAGGTTTGGCTGACGGTTATTTTGTGATTCCTTATACAATTGGTTCATATTTATCAAAAGAAATAAGTGTTAAATCTATACCAACTTCTCACGAAGCATTTGTTGCAGCAGAAAATAAAGTTCAAAATGATATTGATAAATTCTTCAATATTAAAGGAACAAAATCTGTGGATCATTTCCATAAACGTCTCGGAAAAATCATGTGGGAAAAATGTGGAATGGCAAGAAATGAAAAAGGTTTAAAAGAAGCCATTGAAGAAATTCGGGCATTACGTGCTGAGTTTTGGAAAGATTTACGAGTAACCGGTGAGGCAAACGAATTCAATCCTGAATTGGAAAAAGCCGGAAGAGTTGCAGATTTCTTGGAACTTGGAGAGTTAATGTGTAAAGATGCATTAAACAGAAATGAAAGTTGTGGTGGTCATTTCCGTGAAGAATACCAAACAGAAGAAGGGGAGGCAAATCGTGATGATGATAATTTTGCTTTTGTTGCAGCTTGGGAATATAAAGGAGACAACAATTTTGAAATGCATAAAGAAGAGTTGAAATATGAGAATATTAAGATAGCGCAAAGGAGCTATAAATAATATGATGATTTGTAGATGTAAATTCAACTAATAAAACATTGTCAAAAAAACATACAATATCTAAAACTAATAAAGTAAATGCGGTTTAATAATCATCAAATTGTCAAATCGATTAATTATCAAATACAAAAAACATGAGTGGTAATATGAATCTTACACTAAAAGTTTGGAGACAAAAAAATTCAAACGCAAAAGGCGAGTTAGTTGATTTTAAAGTCAATGATATTTCTCCTGATATGTCATTTCTTGAAATGTTTGACGTGTTAAATGAAAGACTTGTTTCAGAAAACACCGACCCAATTGCATTTGATCATGATTGCCGCGAAGGTATTTGTGGTATGTGCAGTATGTTTATTGATGGTCGTCCGCACGGTCCCAAAGACGGAATAACAACTTGTCAATTGCATATGCGCTCATTTAAAGATGGTGATACAATTACAGTTGAACCATGGAGAGCGCAAGCATTTCCAGTTATAAAAGATTTGGTTGTTGATCGTACTGCATTTGATAGAATTATTGCAGCAGGGGGATATATTTCAGTAAATACAGGAAATGCTCAAGACGCAAATTGTCTTCCAATATCAAAAGATAATGCTGATGAATCATTTGCAGCAGCAGCTTGTATCGGTTGTGGAGCTTGTGTGGCAACTTGTAAAAATGCTTCTGCAATGTTGTTTGTGTCAGCAAAAGTTTCTCAACTTGCTTTATTACCTCAAGGTGAACCTGAAAAACAATCACGCGTATTAAACATGGTTGCGCAAATGGATGCAGAAGGTTTTGGTTCATGCACAAATACCGGTGCATGTGAAGCCGAATGTCCTAAAGGAATCTCGTTATCAAACATTGCTCGAATGAATAGAGAATATCTTGGCGCTCAATTTTGCTCTGAGAAATAAAAAATCAATAATTGAATATTAAAAGATCTCGTTAACTTTCTAAGTTGGCGAGATTTTTTTTTGCAACTAAAAATTATTTTTCTTCATCTATTATTTTAAGTACTTACTTTGTGGTAAATCATTCAATAGATTGAAATCAAAAAAAATATTTCTATCATACATAATATTGGTAATCGTATCTTTACTTTTAAGTAATGATGTTTTTGCTTCACATTATCGTGCGGGAGAAATTACCTATTCTTGTATTTCAAGTTCAGGAAAAACTTACCAAATAATTGTAAATACTTATACAGACCCAAATTCTCCTGCTGATATAAATACACAGAGTATTCAAGTTTCTTTTGGTGATTTCAGCTCAACAACTGTTTTAAGAAGTTCGAGAGAGGACGTTTACTTAAGTAATTTGAAAGTATCCTATATAGTAAAAAATATTTACATTGTAACCCATACATATACTACAAATGGAGATTTTAAAATAAGTGTAACAGATCAAAATCGAGTTGATGGTATTTTAAATATTAATGCAGGTGATACTAAAAATATTGCTTTTTATATTGAAACACAACTTCATATAAGTAGTTTTACAGGAGCAGATAGATCGCCCGTTTTATTAATACCTCCTGTTGACAGAGGCTGCGGAGGATTTAAATATGTTTATAATCCGGGGGCATATGATCCCGATGGTGATAGTTTATATTTTGAACTTGTAACTCCATTGCAAGGTTTAGAATCTAATGTTCCTGCATATTCGCTACCTACTCCAAACTTTACGATTAACCACAGAACTGGGCAAATAATTTGGAACACACCTCCAATAGTTACCAGTTCATTAGCATTTACATACAATATTGCAATTGCCGTAACACAGTGGCGAGGAAATATAAAAATGGGATATGTTGAACGTGATATGCAAATAAGAATTGAAAATTGTGTAAACAGTCCACCTGTTATCGATCCAATGCCCGATTATTGTATTGAAGCGGGGCAATCAATAACACCTCCAATTAATGTTAGAGCTACAGATCCTAATACCAATCAAACTATTACTTTGGTCGGTTATGGAGCGCCATTTACTTCTTCATTAACAAAATATGTTGCAACCCTTAACCCTAAAACACCTGTTGGGAATCCTGTTATTGCTCAAGCATATTGGAAAACTGATTGTAGTAACATTAGGTACGAAAGCTTTCCTCTCTTTATTAAAGCTACTGATAACTATGCTACACCTTTATCGGATTATAACTACTCCTTTATAAGGGTTATTGGGCCTGCTCCCAAAAATGTAAATATAATTCAGATAAGAAATGGATTTAGAATTACCTGGCAAAGAGATCAATGCCAGCTTGCGATGTATTATAAAATATATAAAAGAATAGACAGCTCATATTGGGTCCCTGATCATTGTTATAGAGGTGTTGATCCAACAAAATATATTTTTATCGACTCTGTAAATGTTCAGAATAATCCGAACGACACTTCATATTATGATGATAATAAAGGTGAAGGCCTTTCACCACTAAT